>NZ_JAFNOU010000009.1:0-116360 GCF_026536125.1 Gilliamella sp. B3783 | reverse complement strand
GTAAGAAGTCATCGAAAGATGGTTAAAGATTGATAAAACAGTTTGTTCCGGATTGAGCGATTGATGAAGATATGTGATAATGTTCATCAATTGATGAGAAAGAGAAGACAGAATATGTCTGGCGGTAATAGCGCGGTGGTCCCACCTGACCCCATGCCGAACTCAGAAGTGAAACGCCGTAGTGCCGATGGTAGTGTGGGTATTACCCATGTGAGAGTAGGGTGCCGCCAGACTTTTAAATTAGCGCGAGAGCCCAGCAGAGATGCTGGGCTTTTTTGCTTTTTATGGTTAAATGTAGATGATAAATGACACAGAGGGTCGATGATTTTGAAATTATTACCCCGTTTTAAATGTAGCTAGATATTGATTTACTAAGCACTATGTTATTTATTATTTTTATAAAATAAGAAGATCTCAATTTCCTCTGTTTTTGCTAATCAAAAATTAAGTTATCTATTTTAATTTTCATTTTTTATTCAACTTGTTTAGTCATATCTCAATTAATCTAGGTATTTATTATCGAGTTATACTTCTTGATTTATTTAATGTTAATTTATGCTTTATTTTCTATGCGGTTATGATTCACTCAATATTTATAAGCGGTAATATTAGCAAGCTAATTCATGTGTTTAATTGTTACTATAAAACATAATTATTATAATATGTTAATCTAGAACAAAGGAACGCACTATGGATATTTACCAATTATGTCAACGTTATAGCAATGGAGAGCGTTTCAAATATCTATATTTTTGGAGCCATAAACAGAAGGAACCCGCATCCATTATTACCAAGTCCTGTTTTAGTCAATGGTATCCAAGCCATTTCAACATTGACGGTATTGATTATGCAACGGCTGAGCATTATATGATGGCAGAAAAAGCGAGATTATTTAACGATCAAAAGATGTTACAAGATATCATCCTAAATGCAAATAATCCTGGTTTGGCTAAGGCGCTTGGCCGTCAAATAACAGGATTTATACCTTAAATATGGGAAGAGCAGTGTTTATCTATCGTTATTAAAGGTAACTTAGCCAAATTTTCGCAAAATCAACAATTAGCTAATTTTTTACTAGCTACTCAACAACGTATTTTAGTTGAAGCGAGTCTAGTTGATAACATATGGGGAATCGGTTTATCCCAAGATGCACTGAATATTGATAATCCATTAACGTGGTGTGGCAAAAATTTATTAGGGTTTGCGCTAATGATAGTCCGTGAAAAATTATCTATGTGTTTTAACACAGCTAAAAAAGCCCAATTAATATTGGGCTTTTTAATTCAATAATCATTAATTTTGTGCATTATTTTCTTGGGTGTTGGTTTCCGGTGTTTGTTCTGTTTGTGGTTTTTGAGTATTATCATTCAATTCAGGCAACTCACTAATAGAAACATGCACACTATATTGTTTTCCTTTTTCTTCAGGAAAAAATGTTGTAATTTTTTTGATGGTTTCTTCTGGATTATTGCTAGTAATTGTAATATCCAACAACGGTTTTTGGTGATTTAATGGTAAGTGGTTTTTACCGTGGAATGTTTTAGTATTTTGATTTGCTTCAGCTGCTGTATTTTCTGCTGATTTGATCGGTTCGTTGGCAAAAGCAGTTGAGGTTAATGTGATAAGTGCTAAAGATAATAGTGTTTTTTTCATATTTTCTCCTTAATAAAATAGCTGTTTTTACTTATTATTGATGAATATAAACAAGTAATTTGTGTTCATACTATACGATGTTTGGAGAAAATGTGATAGGAAAAAATAAGATACTAAACGCGTATAGAAGGATTCTTTTGAGTAAAGAAAGCAATATTTTAATTAAAAATATTGCTTATCATAATTATTAACCTAAAAGTAGGGCATCGTCAGTGACTTTTTCGCCTCGTGTTTTTTCAAACATATCTAATAAATCAGTAACGGTTAGTTTATCTCGTTGTTCTCCTGAGACATCAAGTACCACCTGCCCTTGATGAAGCATCACTGTTCTATTACCATATTCTAAAGCTTGTTTCATTGAGTGTGTTACCATTATTGTTGTTAAACGGTTTTTAGAAACAATATCATTAGTTAGTTCTAAAACAAATTGTGCTGTTTTAGGATCGAGTGCAGCAGTATGTTCATCAAGTAATAATACTTTTGAAGGTTGTAATGTTGACATTAATAAACTCACTGCCTGTCGCTGTCCACCAGATAGCAAACCCATCATATCGGATAATCGATTTTCAAGCCCTAAATTTAAAGTAGCTAATTTGTCTTTAAATAAGATACGTAGTTTACGGTTTAGCGCTGGTGACAGGGTAAAACGATGTCCACGGTTGTAGGCAATAGCGAGATTTTCTTCGATAGTTAAATTCTCACAAGTCCCTACCATCGGATCTTGAAATACTCTAGCAACCATACCCGCTCTTTTCCATGCTGGCCAACGCGTAACATCTTGTCCATTTATAATAATACTACCTGAGTCAACAAATAAATCGCCACTAATTACATTAAGTAGTGAGCTTTTTCCCGCACCATTACTTCCTATAATAGTAACAAATTCTCCCTCACTAATATTAAGATTTAATCCGCGTAATACATGATTTTCAATCGGCGTACCCTGATTAAAAGTTAATTGCAATTCTCCAACTTTAATCATGTTTACTTCCTCTTTTCTTTGAATGCTTTTTTAGCTGTTTAGGTAGAACTAAAGCAAGCACAACTAATATTGCAGTAATAAGATTTAAATCTTCTGTACCTACACCTATATTTTGTAAAAATTCGTTACTTAGGGCAAAGGCAATAAATAATCGATACAAAATAGAACCAAAAATAACCGCAAGCATTACAGCCCAAATGCGTTTAGTTGGAAATATACTTTCACCAATGATAATAGAAGCAAGTCCAATAACAATTGTTCCCACACCAATGGTGATATCAGAACCCCCTTGAGTTTGCACAAACAACGATCCACCAAGTGCAATTAGACCATTTGATATAGCCATGCCTAAAATAGTTATCCCTCCTGTCGGAATACCTTGAGATTTGGCCATTCTTTGATTTGTTCCGGTTGCTCGTAATGCTAACCCCATCTGTGTGTTTAAAAATAAATTTAGTATTATCCAAAACACAATGACAAATCCTAATACCATTAATGGTTGGACGATATATTGATTACTGTAATCTTCGGTAATGAAAGGCGAAAATATTGTTCTAGCATCCAATAAAGAGAGGTTAGGCGAACCAGCCATTTTAGGTGTTTCACCCATGATATAAGGTCCAATACCTAAAATTCGTAAATTGATCGAGTAAAGTCCAATCATAACAATAATACTAGAAAGTAACTGTAATATATTGAGTTTGACATACAGTATGCCTGTCAATGCACCTGCAATACAACCAGCAAACATACCTAATAACGTAGCTATCCAAGGATCGATACCGATATAGATACATAATCCACAAACAGCACCGCCAAGTGGAAAACTGGCATCGGCAGTAAGATCAGGAAAATCAAGTAAACGGAATGAGATAAATACACCTAAACTAACCAGTGCATAAATAAGTCCAATTCCAATTGAGCCTAATAAAAATTCAAAAGACATGAAAACGATCCATTAAAAGTAACCGCCAAAGTCGGCGGTTAGGTGTTGAAAGAGTAAAAAATTATTTTTCGACAACTTTTGCTGCAGATTTTAATACATCTTCAGATAATGTCACGCCTTGGCGTTCTGCAGCTTTTTTATTAATTGTTAATTGGGTAACATTACCAATTTGAGGTGGAATATCACCTGGTTTTTCTCCATTGAGTATACGAATGACAATTTTACCAGCTTGTCGACCTAGATCGTAATAACTCATACCCAAAGCGGCAATCGCGCCTCGCTCAGCAGAATCGGGATCGGATGCCAATAAAGGAATTTTACTTTCATTAGCAACTTTGGCTAAAGCTTCATAAGCGGAAACAACATTATTATCGGTTGTTGTATAAATCATATCAACTTTACCCTTTAAGCTTCTAGCTGCAGTTGAGATATCAGAAGTCCGCTGGGCTGGGGCGGCAATAATTTTCATTCCGCGTTTATCTAAAGCCACTTGCAATGCTTTAAGAACAATTGTTGAGTTCACTTCACTTGGGCTATAAACGTAACCAATATTTTTTGCATCAGGTTTAATCTTTAACATCATTTCTATTTGAGAATCTAATGATAGCGCGTCAGATACACCTGTGACATTTGTTTTTGACGCTTCCCAACTTGGCGTTAATTTTGCAGCGACAGGATCGGTAACTGCTGTGAAAACAATCGGAATCGTTTTCGTTGTTGCAACTAATGCTTGCGAGCTGGGTGTGGCAATTGCGACAATAGCATCGGGTTTACTTGCTGCAAACTGTTTAGCAATTTGGGCAGCATTAGCACTACTACCTTGTGCGCTGGCAAATTGTAATTTCAAGTTTTTACCTGCAATATAACCACTCTCTTTTAATTCATCTTCAACCCCTTTACGAACATTGTCTAATGCTGGGTGTTCAACAATTGCAGTGATAGCAACGTATTTTTGTTCATTTTGTGGCTCTGCCGAAGATAAAAAAGCGACTGCCGATAAACCGAGTAGCATACAAATTTTTATAATAGAATTACGCATATGAGTACTCCTGTAATATTTTTTTTACAACCAAACTGAATATTCAGTTACTATAAAGCAAAACTGAATAAATATCTACACTGAAAAATAGTTATGAGTGTAAATATTTCATTACAAGTTAAGTGCAAAACTTAATTATTTTCTCTAATCTTAGTTATTATCTATAGATGATGATTAATTATATATGTTACATTCTATATTGAATATCAATGAGTTTTTGCATGATTATTGCTCACTATAGTGAGCAATATTGTGAAGAAATTTATTGTAGGAATTAGCTATTGCCCAATAACTTTATAAGCAGATTGGATAACGTCGGTTGGTAACGTAATGCCTTGTTTTTTAGCCGCATCAAGGTTAATCACTAACTGTAATGCTTGCCCTATTTCGGGAGCAATGTTACCTGGTTTTTCGCCCTTTAATATTCTAACCACAAGTTTTCCCGATTGTCGACCAACATCGTAATAACTCATACCATAAGCGGCGACGGCTCCTCGCTCTATGGCATCAGGAAATGATGCTAAAAGTGGAATTTTATTTTCATTCGCAAATTTAACTAACGACTCATAGGCTGAAACGACATTGTTATCGGTAGTTGTATAGATTAAATCAACTTTACCTTTTAACGTATTTGCGGCTGTTGAAATATCTGCTGTTCGCTGTGCGGGAACTGCAAAAAGTATCATATTTTGTGCGGCTAGCTGTGTTTGAAGATTTTTTAATACAACAGTTGAGTTAATTTCACTTGGGCTATAAATATAACCAACTGACTTCATGTTAGGAACGATCTTCTTCATAAAATCAATTTGTGGTCCAATTTCTTGGTAATCAGAAACACCGGTAATATTGGTACCTGTAGGCTGCCAATTTTTAACTAATTTAGCTGCAATCGGATCGGTAATGCCAGCAAAAACGATTGGGATTTGTTTAGTCGCTGCCGCAGTTGCTTGGGCACTAGGTGTGGCAATAGCAACAATCACATCAGGTTTTGCCGCGACAAATTGCCGTGCTATTTGAGCTGCTGTTGCACTGCTACCCTGTGCACTTTTATATTGCACAGTTAAATTCTCATTTAATTTAAAGCCACTATTAGTTAACTCATCTTTTACACCATCACGAATTTGATCTAATGAGGGATGTTCAACTATCGCGGTAATAGCTACATTTTTTATCGAATCGGCAAAACTAAAAAAAGGCGTAAGCAAAAACAATATTATCAATAAAATAAAGCGCTTCATAAAATACACTCATCAACTAGTACAATAGTGTCATTCTAGCCTTATTAATAAAAAAAGTTAAGTTGTATTTATAAAATCCTCAAAAATGTAAGTTATATTAGAAATCTAGCTTAGATAACTTTAATGAATAACGCTTTTACACTTGGTTTTTTATTGGGCAAATATAAATGGGTTTATCCCACTTTTGGCATATCCTTCTTCTTCAGTTTTAATATCTAATATTAAGGAAGCAATATCGTCAGCAACGATTTCAATGTGAGGATCTTTATCTTGATCTAAAATTTTTAAGTAACTGTGACAAGCATCACAACACTCCGTTTTTGTTGCAGCTAATTCATTATCTAATGAAAAGTATTGAATATCTTTCATATTGTCACAGCTAGTACATTTTATTCTAGGTACATACCATTCGCTTTCACATAAACTGCAATGTAAATATCGTAAACCATTATTACTACCTAATTGGATAATACTGGCAACAGGCATACTATTACAGACTGGACATAGCCAATTTTTATCTGTGCTTTCTGCTATCGCTTTACCTTTAACTTGGCTGGCAAGTTGGCAGTAATAAACCGATAAAGCAGACCAGATAAATACTGCGTCATTCCCTGCTACACATTCAAACTCACCATTGAGTAAATGAAGTGCTTTTTCTTGTAATTGTTGTGTACTATTTTGTTTCAGCTGGTGTATAACTGAAGTAACTTGTTCGGTTGTGTTAGTCATTAGCGTGAATAACTGATTTAGATAATCTTGCCAAAAGGTCGATAAAGGAAGATTGGCTAAACTTAATGGCGGATATTCACTGTTTTTGATGTTTACAATCTCAATATTAATTGGATTGTGTTTAACTAAATTAGCTTGTTGCTCAGCTATTGCTGCACAAAAGTTAAGATAATCACTGAATGTGCTTTTTGCGGCTAACTCTTTTAGTCGTTTTGCACGACGAATATACAGTGTTTTAGGTGAGGGATAAAATAATAATGGAATTTGCCTAATAACAGAGTTTATAGTTTGTTGTTCAAGTTGCTGCTGAGGGATGATTTTAATACTCATTATTAATGACCATAATTATTATTTTATCTAAATCTTAATGCCAAATTAGCTTATTCCGCTGATCAGTATCAGCGGAGATTAGGCGTTTAATCTACAAAGTTTTATTAAGCGGGCTTTTGTTCTATTTTAGTCGATTGAGCTTCTTTAGCTTCGGTACTTGTTTTAAGTTCTTCTTGGTATATTTTTGACATTTCTGCTTCATACCAAGATGAATGATTTTTTCGTGCCCAAGCACGTGAAACGTAGCCTGTTATCATTCCTTTAATCGAACCTTTAACCCAAATAGCCATATAAGCATGACCAATAGCAAGTAAGATTAAACAAATTGCCGCAAAAGAGTGGAAAAAGATAGCTAAACGAACAATTGGTATTGGAAAGTAATCAGAAACATATCGGCGCCACATGATCATTCCTGTCACAAATAACACAAAAATTAAACTCATAATGCACCAAAATAGAAACTTTTGACCCACATTATATTTGCCAATAGGAATACCTTCTTCTTTACCCATAATCACTTTTTTGAAGTTTTTTATCCAGATAAGATCGTTCTTATTAGGAATATTATGGTGAGCCAGTTTTACAAACATAAACATTAAAAGGACAAACACAATGCAGCCAATAATTGGGTGTAATGCCCTAACTAATTGCGGGGTACCAAGCACTAATCCAAATAATTTTATTGAAGGAAAAAATAATGACAGTCCAGATAGTGCAGTTAAAATAAACAGACATACCATACACCAGTGACAGAAGCGAACAATAAGTGGTGTTCTAAGTATCATGCCTTTCTTATTCATGATGGCTCTCCTGTTGTGATGAATTTGCTGTATTTTTTCGTGAAAAAGCTGGCAAACCTAGTCGTTTTCGGGCTTGTGCATCAGCCTGTTTTTCATGTTCAATGTCTTCTTCATCCACTTCAATTGCGCCAACACCCATATAATGGAACAATAAACCTCCAAATGTTGCAACAAACGCAGCAGCTGAAAGTGGCTTCCATGCACCTTTCCAGAATTTAACAACTTCGCTAATATGTGGATCTTTTGGTAAACCATGGTATAGCTCAGGTTGATCAGCATGATGTAAGACGTACATAACATGAGTTCCCCCTACACCTTGAGGATCATAAAGACCTGCGTGTTCAAAACCGCGTTTTTTCAAATCTTCGATTCGATGTTCTGCATGGCGAATCATATCTTGCTTTGTACCAAAATGGATAGCGCCAGTTGGACAGGTTTTAACACAAGCGGGTTCTTGACCAACCGCTACGCGATCGACACATAAAGTGCATTTGTAAGAATGATTATCTTCTTTACTGACCCGAGGAATATTAAATGGACAACCCGCCACACAGTAACCACAACCAATACAATGCTCTGATTGAAAATCAACAATTCCATTCGCATACTGTATGATTGCACCTTCAGATGGGCAAGCTTTTAAACAACCAGGATCGGCACAGTGCATACAACCATCTTTACGAATAAGCCATTCAAATTTACCATTGACTTCAACTTCTGAATAGCGCATTACCGTCCATGCTTTAGGTTCTAAATCTGCTGGATTATCATATACGCCGACAGTATGACCAATTTCGGCTCGCAAATCATTCCATTCGCTACAAGCGACTTGACATGCTTTGCAACCAATACACGTAGTTACATCAATTAATTTAGCCACTTCTTGTTGATAATCTCGAGCTCGTGGAGCCGGAGTTAATGCATTTGTTGCAGAGCGGCGAATAATATCTTGAGTTTGTAATGACATAATTTTCCCTCCTTTTATGCCGCAGTGGTAACTTTCTCGATATTGACTAAGAATGATTTATATTCTGGAGTTTGTGAATTAGCGTCACCTAAATGTGGCGTTAATTCATTCACTAAAAATCCTTTCTTAGTCTGACCTGTGAATCCCCAAACGATCGGAATTCCAATGGTTTCGATTTCTTTACCATCAACAGTCAATGTTGGAAGGCGCTTAGTCACAACCGCTTTAGCCTTAATATAGCCTCGGTATGAAGTGACTTTTACGGTATCGCCAAGTTTAATACCTTTTTTATTGGCTAGATTTTCACTCAGCTCTATAAATTGTTCAGGTTGAGTAATAGATGCTAGTCTTGCATGCTGAGTCCAAAAATGAAAATGTTCGGTAATACTATAAGTCGTACCCACATAAGGAAATTGTTCAGCATTACCTAATCGCGCTAAATCCTCTTTAAATGCACGAGCCACAGGACTACTAATTTGACTTGGGTGCAGAGGATTGGTCGTAATAGGTGTTTCAAATGGTTCATAATGTTCAGGGAATGGTCCATCAACTAGTCGATTTAAGCAAAATAGTCCACCTAAACCATCATTATTCATGATAAAAGCACCCGCACCAGTGCTTGGTGATAAGGTTGCGGTAAAGTCAGGTACATCGTTTCCTACCCAACTAGAGCCATTCCATTTGACTAAAACGCGTTTAGGATCGTAAGGTTTACCATTTTCATCTGCTGATGCGCGGTTATACAAGACTCGTCGATTCATTGGCCACGCCCAAGCCCAACCAGCATGAACGCCTTTACCTGATGGATCGCTAGGATCGCGTCTTGCCATTTGGTTACCTTGTTCTGTCCAGGAACCACAAAAGATCCAAATACCTGAAGACGTAGTTCCGTCGGCTTTTAATTGGGAAAAACCGCTTAATAACTGGCCTTTTTTAAGTATGACATTGCCATTAGCATCGGTTAAATCTGCTAATGCTCGACCATTACACTCCTTGGATAACTCTTCGGCAGCTGGACCTTCAGGGTCTTGATAATCCCAAGTTAAATTATCGATAGCTTCATGGTACGCACCACCTTCTTCGGCATATAGCTCTTTTATTCTTAAGAAGATACGTGCAATAATTTCTGGATCATATATTGCTTCATAAGGTGGTCTTGCCGCTGCCCAATGCCATTGTAACCATCGAGAAGAGTTTACAATGGTGCCATTTTCTTCTGCAAAGCAGTTTGATGGTAATCTAAAAACTTCTGTTTGGATTTTACTTGGATCGACATCATTAGATTCACCGTGGTTTTTCCAAAATTCGGCTGTCTCTGTTGGCATTGGATCAATGCTTACCAAAAATTTTAGATTGGATAAACCTTCACGAATACTGTTTTTATCAGGTAGCGCGGCAAGTGGATTAAACCCTTGACAAATAAAGCCATTAGCTTGTTTATCACGCATCATCTTACTAAATCTTAAAACATCATACGTTTTGTCCCACTTAGGCAACCAATCAAAACCCCAATCGTTCTCTTTTGTTGATTTATCGCCGTACATTGACTTCATAAAACTGACAAAGAATTTTGGATAATTGCCCCAAAAGTTAACTTCGCTCGGGCCAAGCGGTTTGGGTGTTTTTTCTTCTAAATATTGTGCAAGCGTAATTTGTGATTCTTTTGGTAAATCAAGATAAGCAGGTAAACGGTTAGATAATAAACCGACATCAGTTAAACCTTGAATATTGGAGTGACCACGTAAGGCGTTAATTCCGCCGCCCATTACACCAATATTACCTAAAATAAGTTGTATCATAGCTGCAGTGCGGATAATTTGTGAACCATAAGTATGCTGAGTCCACCCTAAAGCATATAAGAACGTCGCAGCTCTATCATTAGTTTTAGTACTGGCTAAAGATTGGCAAACATGTAAAAAATTGTCAATAGGACTGCCGGTTACTTTATTGACCATTTCAGGTGTATAACGACTAACATGTTGTTTTAATAGGTTCCAAACACAACGAGGATGACTCAGTGTTTTATCCCTGAGGGCATAACCATTTTCATCTTTTTGATAGGCCCATGTTGTTTGATCGTATTGGCGGTTAGATGAATCATAACCACTAAATAAACCGGTATTGGTATCAAAATTGAAATCATCGCGTACGAGTAAACTTGCATTACTGTGGGTTACCAAATATTCAAAGTTGACTTCGTTATGGGTAATTAAATAATTAATCACACCCAGTAAAAATGTGATATCTGTTCCTGAACGAATTGGGACATAATGGTCAGCAACAGAAGCCGTTCGATGAAAACGCGGATCGATGGCGATCAGTTCTGCTCCGTTAGTAATTTTGGCTTCAATAGCCCATTTAAATCCAACTGGGTGGGCTTCAGCTGCATTTCCCCCCATGACAATAACGACATTTGCGTTTTTGATATCATTCCAGTTATTTGTCATTGCGCCGCGTCCAAAAGTGGCCGCTAGGCTTGATACAGAAGGACCATGACAAACCCTTGCTTGGGTTTCAAGGCTTAACATGCCTAACGCACGCGCCACTTTAAAAGCTAACCAACCCGTTTCATTGCTTGCTGCCGATGTGACAAGCCAACCGGTAGTTGTCCAGCGATTAACCGTTGTACCTTTCTCATTTTTTTCGATAAAATTTTTATCTCGGTCAGCTTTCATCAAACGCGCAATGCGATCAATGGCTTCATCCCAACTAATACGTTGCCATTTATCTGAGCCCGGTGCGCGATATTCCGGATATTTAACCCGTTGCTCACTTTTAATATAATCAAGGACACCGGCACCTTTTGGGCACAGTGAACCACGACTAACAGGATGATCAGGATCGCCTTCGATATGAAAAATAGACGATTCGGCATTTTTGGCGCCATCTCCACGGCTGTAGAGTAACATTCCACATCCAACCGAACAGTAGGTACAATTATTACGCGTTTCTTTTGATTTGATTAATTTATATTGGCGAGTTTGTGCGAGTGCTACAGTTGGCGCTAATCCGAGTGTAGCTACCGTTGTTCCTGCCATACCACCAGCACAGATCTTAAAGAACTGTCTACGGTTCAATAGCATATGAACTCCTTAAAAAAGCTGACATTACATTATTTGATTTATTATGTTTGAGGCTATAAACATCCCTATTTATACTAATAATAATCGTTTATTTAATAGAAATAAAGGAAAAAACGGAAATGAACTGACAAAGTTTGACATAGGTCAAAAAAGACAAAAATAAAGGTTTTAAGCTTAGTAAAAAAGATATAAAAAAATTATTTTTTGAAATAAGCTTCAGAAAAGTATTCGATATAAATCTTTATTTTTACTTAATCGTAATCATTGATTTTCTGAAACTTATTGACTATTTTATTGAGCTACTAAAGGATTTATCTCATCTATAGTTTGCATCACTCTTGCCGTAATCAAAGGTTTAAGCGTTTCATGCATAGTGGCAATTTTAGCTAAATTAGCACCACCTTGATCATCTAAATAACCTTGTTCACGTAGTGAGCTGACTAATGTAGCAAATACGCCTTTATCAAAAAACTCTGGGGCATTAATACCATGTAAAACTGATAATCTTTCGGCAATAAGCCGCCCTTCTTTTTCTAAAGTAGCACGACTAATAGACGGATCTTTTTGTAACAAAGAAAACGCAATCATATAGCGCTGCAAAGTATCTTTTGAGGATGAAGCAAGTAATTGTAATGCTGACATTTTTAAATAATTTAAGGTTAATTTATCAGGTGAATAACTAATTAAATTTAACTCAGCGTAAGTTTCAATGATTTTATTCACATATTGAGTAAGTTGTTCATCATTATGATAAAGAAATAGCTCTGATTTGATTAACGGGAATAATAATTTGATTTGATTAATCACTTCTTCTGAAGAAATCCGATTATGCTTTATTAAAATTCTGGCAACTAACGCTGGGATGATTAGCAAATGCTGGATGTTATTACGATAATACGTCATTAGCACGGCTTGCTCTGTTGTTAAGCCAACCATTTCACCCACTTCATCTGTTGTAATCACAAATTTTCCCATTTCTTTAGCGTGTTCAAACAGCTCTTCTGGCGTTTGATCGGGAATGGTTATCAAATCGGAATAAGGGATTTTCTTTAACAATTTTAGAAGATAGTCGATGTGTTCAAGTAGTCTGACTTTAGTTAACGCTCGTTGATCTGCGGCCAATAGTATTGAACAACATAAATTCATCGCATTAATTGCTGCTGACGCATTAATCCGTTCCATAATTTGCTTGGCGAGTAAATTGGTTGTAGGCGTTAACCAGTTAGGGCGGACTGTGCCTGTTGGCTCGATTGCGTCACGCCACTCAGGTATCTGTTGGTTTAAAAATTGATTAAGCAAAATAGGGTGACCAAAGTTGACATAGCCAAAACCTAACTTTTTCAATTTTAAGAAAGCTTTAAGTGTATGCCATAAGCTTTCTTTTTCTTTTTGTGCGCCGCGTAGTTCATTGGCGTAAGTTGCGACTTCTAAAACATGTTCATAACCTATATACACAGGTACAACCGTAATTGGTCTTGCATCACCACGTAACAATGTTTGTACTGTCATCATTAACATGCCTGTTTTAGGATCAAGTAATCTACCTGTACGTGAGCGTCCACCTTCAATAAAATATTCAACAGCGTAACCACGGATAAACAGTTCGGCTAAGTATTCTCTAAACACTGCTGTATATAACTTATTTCCTCTAAATGAGCGACGAATAAAAAAAGCGCCAAGTCGTCTAAATATTGGACCTGCAGGCCAGAAATTCAGGTTTATACCCGCTGCTATGTGAGGCGGGACTAATCCTTGTCGGTAAAGTACGTAGGAGAGTAATAAATAATCCATATGACTACGATGACAAGGCGCATAAACAATCTCATGCCCATTTTGTGCCAGTTCACGCACAGGATCTGCATTGGTGACTTTCAGCCCTTGGTAAAGTTTATGCCAAGCCCAAGTAAGAACAAAGTCTGTCACTCTGAGCATACGATAAGAGAAATTAGCGGCAATTTCGTTTAAATTGGCTAATGCATTTTTTTTAGCTTTATCTAAGCTAATATTTTTACTTTTTGCTTCTTCTTGTATCGCTTCGGCCAGTCTTGGACTATTTAGTAACTTATTTAGCATCTGTTGCCGAACGGGTAATTTGGGACCAACTGATGCCATTCGTAGTTTTGCAAAATGAATACGTGCTACCCGAGCTAGCTTATGTGCTAAAACAGAAATATCCTGTTTTTCATCAAATTCAATAGTCTTAAGTGAAACTGTTTTAGAAAAACGAGTATAACAATCACGCCCAGAAACGATAATCTTAAACAATTTATAGGTTGCACCTAATACTTGTAGTGAAGGCATTTTTTTGCCTTCTTTGTCTGGTCGGCGCCCAAACATAACCGAAACGGGCAACATTTGTATATCAAGATTAGGATTTTGTTGATGAGCCGAAATATAATCTTTTAAAATTTCGATGGTTTTATTTTGTTGGCGATTGGATGCAAAAATACCAGGACCTTTGTCGATATAAATGTAGGCTGGTACAGTTTTACCATTAACCTCTATACTATCTAAAGGGTCGGGTAGCTTATATTGTAAGCATAGTGACCGAACTACCATTAAGTCGATTTGTGAATTATACGGTAGTACATATAAAACAGGTCGGTGCGTATCTAAACCTAGTTCTGTAATTGGATCTGTTGGAATCGGTTTACTTTTGACAAAAAGTTTCACTAGGATCTGGATAAGAAAAAAATAAGCTTTTGTCCACCAAGAGAACATAAAAAAATAAACCTCATACTTTTGTGTTATTGATATACTTTAATCTCTTTAATTTTTAACTTATCAACCAAACTTAAAATAAGTATGTTGTTGGTAAAGCTAAATAATGCATCTTTAACACCAGAAAAGAGCAATGTATTGAGTATATACTTGTTAGCATTTTATCGTTAGTTAATTTGCACAATCTTTAGACCGTATTATTTTAATAACTTAAAAGATAAGTTATAACGATATTATCCAGTATTATAAATATTTATTAATCATGACACTACGAATAAATTGATTTTTTGTTATTACTTATTAAAAACAATGTAAAATTTGCCCCTATCTTTATGAAGCTAGGTAGTCTAAGTGTCTGCTATTCATAGGAATGAATCTTACATTTTATTGCATAATGGAGCTATTGTTTACAGCGATATAACACATCTAAGATATAACGCAATTGTTTAACATCAAGCTGTCCGGGGGCTGATGCATTTTTAGCCGCACCAAATGTCATTGCTGAACCAAATATTGTGCCAGCTATTCGACTAATTGCGCCAAGACCAGCCATTGACATAGTGATAATTGGTTTAGTGGCATACATTTCATTCATTTCGGTGGTGGCGGCAAGAAGTGTTAATACATCTTCAGTCTTTTTGGGCATAACCGCAATTTTAGGGATATCTGCACCTAAATCTTGCATTTTACGTAATCGATAAATAATACCGCTTTTAGTCGGTGTTTTTTCAAAATCGTGATTTGAAGCCACAACAAAGACATTATTTTTATGGGCAACATCGATAATTTCTTTAACATAGCTATCACCAATAAACACCTCAACGTCAATTAAATCAACTAAACCGCTTGATGCCATCGTTTTATTTAACTCAACATAAGCGCTTAACGGCCAAGGTTTTACCCCCCCTTCATTTGCAGTTCGAAAGGTAAATAAAATCGGTTTATTTGGTAATAAATCAGCCATTTTTTTTGCCATGGCCTTTACCGAGTCGAGATTATCAACGTGACAATAATGATCGGCACGCCATTCTAAAACATCAAAATCGATATCTTGTAGATAGGTAATTTCTTCAAGCAGTTCTTCTTCAGTTTTACCAACTAGTGGCACAATGATTTTAGGGGCACCTTTACCTATCTCTATATTTTTTATAGTAATTGTTTTCATGTCATATCCTATTAGCAATAAATTTTTATTAATAGAAAGTAATAATGTATCGCTTTTCTTTGATATTAAGTCAGATAGCAATTTGAAGCTCAATAAATTGATACTATCTTTTTTTAGTCATTTAAATCGTTATAATTAGCTAGTAATTCAATCCAAAAAAAATCTTGCTATCTATTAATCATTAAATCCCATTTTCTCTTTTACATACTCAATGGGGGCATCCTCACCCGTCCAAATTTTTATTTGAGCAGCACCCTGCCATAACATCATGCCAATACCATTTAAGGTTTTACAACCTTGTTTTTCAGCAATTTCTAATAATTTGGTTTTGCGAGGGCTATAAATACAATCAGTGACGACAAGCTCAGGCCTTAGTAGAGTAGGGTCGGTTATTAAACTCTGTCCTTCTAGTGGTTTCATGCCAACCCCAGTCGCATTACATAGTACGGCACTATCAGCTATTGCTTTACGTAATTGCGTTTCATTGGCAAGATCAAAAACCTGAACTTTACACTTGGTGTTTTCATTCAATTTTTTAGCAACAGTTTCAATTTTAGCATAGCAATCATCTTTTTGATTGAAGATAGCAATCTCATTTACTCCGTCGAGCGCTGCTTGAACCACAATTGCTGTTGCTGCACCACCTGCTCCAAGTATTGTCATTTTTTTGCCAATAACATCAACCCCAGCTTCTTTGAGCATGCGCATATAACCAATACCATCTGTGTTATAACCGGTCAATACACCATTATCATTAGAGATAGTATTACAAGCGCCACTCATTTCAACAGCAGGAGTCAACTTATCCAAATAGTTACAAACCAATTGTTTATTTGGCATAGATACAGCGCTACCACGTAATCCTAGTGCACGAAGCCCTTTTATAGCATCGGCTAGCTTTTCTTGATCGACTTCAAAAGCTAAATAGACATAAGGAATATCCAATTTAGAATAAATGGTATTTTGCATTTGAGGGGATAAGCTGTGACGAATAGGATATGCCATTAAACCAATCAGTAAAAAATGACCGTCTATATTACTTCTCATTAGCAACACTCCATAACAAACTTTTGTAGATCGCAGAACTTAATTTTTAAATAGAGTAAGTAATCAATTCTATTACCTAGGTTTTTATCTTGTACAATTAAAACTGCATTAAACACCATTATAACTGGATTGAGTGACAATGATAAGAAAGTTATTCTATAACACATTGAATAATCGGTATCTTATTGTGCGCTAATAACCAATTTAATGTATTGTACTTTATATTGAAAAGTTAATTTATATAAATGATAAATTTTATGAAATTATTGCGCTGAGCTTATACCGATTATTTTATCGCTTAGCCATTATTGTCGAATCTCAACAATCATTTATAGTCGATTCTGTAACGTGTCGAATGTTATCAATAATTGTATAAGTTTGATAACTGATGCTTAAAATCAAAGAGTTAAATTAACCAAATTGAAAAAAATCGTTGATTAATTAAGCTAGCCTTTTTAAGTTAAGCCTATCATAAATCGTTAAAACTAAGCGCAAATCTACATTGCTACTGTTAAATCTGCTAATTAGTGAGTGTACACTATCAATTGCACTTTCAGTATCGATCACCTAAAATGCTAAGCTTTCCTGATTAACCGAAAATCTTTTTATGAATATAGTGCTTGATTTGTTTTCGTCCATAAATGCAGTTGTTGTCGCGGTAGTTTGCATGTTAATTTTATCGCTCTGCCGTGTTCATGTCGTAATTAGTTTAATTATTGGGGCATTTATAGGTGGGCTATTTAGTCATTTATCATTAAAAGAAACCATTGATGCCTTTAATACCGGTATTAGTAATGGTGCTAATATTGCCTTATCTTATGCTATGCTTGGTGCCTTTGCGGTTGCAATATCAAAATCAGGCTTACCAGAGTTATTGGCCGATAAAGCTATTGAGCAGCTGACATCAAGCAGCGCGAAAACCCGAATTAAATGGTTATTAATCATTATTATTGCATTAGTGAGTATTTCCTCACAAAATGTTATTCCTATTCATATTGCCTTTATACCACTTTTAATTCCACCGCTTTTATATGTTATGTCACGTTTGCAATTAGATAGACGAATGATTGCTTGTATTATGACATTTGGTCTTATCACACCTTATATGTTTTTACCCGTAGGTTTTGGCAACATCTTTTTAAATCAGATTTTATTAAAAAATATTATCTCATCAGGTATGGATGTGAGCCATGTCAACGTCATGCATGCTATGGCAATACCTGCTCTGGGTATGTTTATCGGTTTATTATGGGCGATTTTTGTCAGTTACCGAAAACCTCGTGAATATAAAATTATTCGCCAAGAGACCAATTTATCCGCGTTGAATAATCTGAATAAGCGTTCACTTTTTGTTTCACTTTTAGCAATAGTGCTATCGTTTAGTATCCAACTTTATACTGGCTCAATGATTCTAGGCGCCTTAATTGGTTTTATTTGTTTTATTGTATCAGGCACAATTAAATGGGGCGAAGCCGACGGTGTTTTTACTGATGGTATAAAAATGATGGCAATGATTGGTTTTGTGATGATTTCTGCACAAGGTTTTGCCGAAGTTTTAAAACAAACTCACGAAATTGAGCCTTTAGTTATTAATAGTGCAGCTTTATTTGCTGGCAACAAAGTGATAGCCTCATTTATGATGATGTTAGTCGGATTAGTGATTACATTAGGTATAGGCTCTTCATTCTCAACTGTGCCAATTATTGCTGCTATCTATGTACCACTTTGTGTTCAACTTGGTTTTTCACCGATTGCAACAGTCTGTTTAATTGGTGCATCAGGCGCTATTGGCGATGCTGGTTCTCCTCCATCTGATACTATCTTAGCAACCTCAGCTGGGCTTAATAGTGACGGGCAGCACGACCATATTCGTGATAGTGTTATTCCAACTTTCACCCATTTTAATATCCCCTTATTTATTGCGGGTTGGGTGGGTTCATTAATTTTATAATAAGTCGCTCTCTAATTGAGCAAGGTTATTCTCTTGTATGAATAAAAAATTATACCCTAACATTCGTGCAGTTTGTGCACAGGTCATTTTTAATGTATTGGAAGGTGGGCAATCACTCAATACAGCGTTAACTGCTGAACATGATAAAATAGCTGATAAAGATCGTAGTTTAGTTCAAGAGATTTGTTTTGGGGTAATGCGAGTATTACCTGAGCTCAATTTTTATATTCATCATCTCATGGCTAAAGTCATGACTGGCAAAAATAGCGTTTTGCATTATCTATTATTTGTCGGGATTTACCAGATTCTTTATACCCGTATTCCTGAACATGCCGCAGTTGGTGAAACGGTCAATGCGGTTAATGTTTTAAAAAAATCGTCACTAAAGGGTTTGATTAATGGTGTATTACGTGAATTTTTACGCCAACAAGCCTCGTTACAACAAACTTTTAGTCAAAGCAGCAAAGAGCAAACAAGCCGAACATTACACCCAAGTTGGTTAGTTAATCGCCTTAAGCAAGCTTATCCTGATAAATGGCAAGCAATTATTGCTGCTAATAATCAAAAACCACCTATGTGGTTGCGTGTTAATCAAAATCACTATTGTGTAGCTGATTACCAGCAACGATTAGCTGACATAAACATTGAATCACAAGTTTATCCATCAATGCCAAGTGCATTACAGATAATTACACCGGTTAACGTGAACAAATTACCTTCTTTTGAAGACGGTGCGGTAACGGTACAGGATTTATCTGCCCAATATGCCGCTTACTTATTGGCACCTCAAAATGGTGAACAGATATTAGATATGTGCGCAGCACCAGGCGGTAAAACTACGCATATTTTAGAAATAGCGCCACAAGCCCACCTATTGGCTGTTGATGTTGATGCTAATCGAGCAAAACGTATTGAACAAAATTTGCAACGTTTAAAACAGCACGCCGAAGTCAAAGTAGGTGATGGTTTAACCCCTGAAAAATGGTGTAAAGGACGAATTTTTGATCGCATTTTGCTTGATGCACCTTGTTCGGCAACAGGGGTGATTCGGCGACATCCTGATATCAAGTGGTTACGTCGTGATAGCGATATTGCTCAATTAGTTGCGTTACAGTACGCTATTTTAACTCAAATTTGGCCCTATTTGAAAATAGGGGGAACCTTAGTCTATGCTACTTGTTCAATCTTACCAGATGAAAACAGTGCACAGATCACGCGTTTTCTTAATGAATATCGTGATGCCCAATTACAAGGTGAAATTAAACAACTACTACCAAGTGAGCATGGCGGTGACGGCTTCTTCTACGCGGTATTGCAGAAAATTTAACGCTTAAAGGTGAGCGCTGTTTTTTGCTCATAGATAGGGTCTTTAGAGTTTATGATAAGAAATAAAGCTTTTTATGACTTATTATGCTCAACTGAGCATAGTGATTTATTTCCTATTTTATTGACGAGAAAGGCTTTATCTTATTGGTTAATTTTTTGAGAAGATAAAAAATTACAATCGTACACAAAAATGGCACACCCAAAATTACCCACAACCCAGCAGGATCAAATTCACCGTCAGCTAAAGCAATACCCGTATAATTAAGAAAATCATCAATCACGTAAGCAAGCTTTTCGAGCAAACGAAATGTTGGTTTTGACAAAAAAACCACTGCTTGACAGATAAGATAGATCGCTATGAATACGAGAATCGAAGGTAAGCGTTTTCTAGGTTGGTTTGATGTTATCATATTGATATTATTCGTATGTAAATTTTGCATCATTTAAAACAATTAAACTCAACTCACCATTTAATAATAACGACGAGATCAAAGTGTTAATTGTACTAAACGTTAATTTTAACAGATGTTAACCGTTTAGCAAGGTGATGGTAGATGATTGTTTTTTCTATTTTTAAAAAGGATTTTTTACTTATAGATATAGCAAATTGTGATCGTTATTTCTATTGGGATTTTTTTAGTAAAAATACCTGAGTAAAAGAATTTTGAGCTAAATAACAAGGCAAGGTTAAACCATTTGTATTAATCAAGCTGGGATTGATAGTTTTTGTAGTATTAATTAAATCAAACTGATTAACGCATCAAATAGGATGATATATATTATTAATACATATCATCCTTTACCGATTAGCTGTATTTTTTTATTCTTTGAGCTAACTGTTTTGAATGTTCTAAGGCATTTGCTTTTATTTCACTTTCACCTTTCATAATTGGAGAAACACCATAGAGTAATGCCGGTGGAAGATATTCCATTTGTGTGTAGCGTGCTGAAACCTTAACCGATTCAAGTAAATTTTTGATTAAATCGGCGCTATATTCTTGAAAGTTTTGCTCAGCTTGCCCAATTGTTAAACTTGGTAATAACTTTTTACCTTTTAATTTATCGCCTTGTGAGCCATAAGCAAATTGGTAGGTTAATACCTGATCAAACCATATTTTAAGTATTGCTGGCATGTTAAACCAATACATAGGGTATTGTAGAACGATAAGATCATGCCTCAGTAAAGCGGCTTGTTCCTCTTGTACATTGATTTTGTAATCTGGATAAAGTTGGTGAATATTACGAATTTCTAAATCCGTAATCTGTTTTTGCAATGATTCTATAATGGTTTTGTTTGCAATAGATTGTTCAATATTGGGATGACCTAAAATAATTAATGCCATGATGATTCCTTTTGGATTTATACTATAAAAATATGAGTGACTATTATTAGTTTATGCCTTAATAGGTTTATGGCAATATCTATCAAATTAGATAGTTATAAACTTAAAGCGTTAGGTAGTTAAATGGAATTAGACAAGCAAAGCACTGTAAAAACGTATAACAATAAAACGTATTATTGCCCTATCAGTTTAGCGATGGATTTAGTTGGTGGAAAATGGAAAGGGGTGATACTTCATTATTTACTTTCTGGCGAAAAACGCTTTAGTGAATTAAAAACCATCATCCCAGAAATTACCGATATGACATTAAGTCTTCAACTTAAAAAGCTTGAAGAGGATGGCTTAATTACTCGCACTGTTTTTGGGGATAAACCGCCATTAAAAGTGTTATATAGATTGACCCCACAGGGTGAACGGATACGTCCTGCATTAGAACAACTTTGCTTGTGGGCATTAACGTTATGACATCCTATAATGATATGGGTAAGTATTAAAATGGTTTTGATAAATTGAAATTCAACCAAATACAATTATTAAAATTAAAAAGTCAAAGACACTTTGACGAATTCAATTTATGTTTAGATACTGAATATAAAACACCTTACCCATTTGGACAATCTTTTTTAGATATGATAAATTCTGGCTTCGTTTCACGTTATAAAGATTTTCTGATATGGCTTACACACTTACCTACAATGATTTACCTGAAAATATTCAATCTTGGCAAGGTTTACCGCTATCTTTGAATGGATGCGAAGTGGTACCCCTTGACTATAATGCGGGTAAAACAGGTTGGATTATTTATGGCAAAAAATTAAATAAAACTGTTTTATCAAAATTCCAAAACCAACTTGCTATGCCCATGGTAATTGTGTCATCGTGGAAAATTAAAACATATCAGATCGTTAGAATTGCGGGAGTTATGCCTAAAAAGGCTAAGTCCATTTCATTGGCTTTAAATATTGATGTTGCGCCCATTGATAATTTGCCATCATTACATTCACCGGGACTACTTGTTATGGATATGGATTCGACCGCAATTGGTATTGAATGCATTGATGAGCTGGCTAAATTACAGGGGGTTGGTGAACAAGTGGCTGCTGTGACGGAACAAGCCATGCGTGGCGAACTTGACTTTGCTACAAGTTTACGTAAAAGAGTAGCAACACTTAAAGGTGCCCAGCAAACTATTTTGCAACAGGTGAAAGACACGTTACCTCTTACGCCAGGCTTATCTTATTTAGTGAGAGAATTACATAAAAAAAATTGGCATGTTGCAATCGCTTCAGGCGGCTTTACCTATTTTGCTGATCATCTAAAACAAAAGTTAAAGTTAGTTGATGCTTATGCCAATGAGTTAGAAATTAAAAACGGTAAATTAACTGGTAAGGTTATCGGGCCGATTGTTGATGCAAAATACAAAGCCAGAACCTTACAGCATTTAGCGACATCACTAGATATTCCAATAGAGCAAACTGTTGCTATAGGTGATGGTGCTAATGATCTAATGATGCTTCGTATAGCGGGTCTTGGTGTAGCTTATCATGGTAAACCCAAAGTGGTGGAAAAAGCACGGATTAGCATTAATTATGCGGATTTAACCGGATTGTGGTGTATTTTATCAACCAGTTTATTAAGTGAAGGTTAGGAGAAGAGTTTGGCAAAAACAGTAAAGCGTGCTTATGTCTGTAATGATTGTGGTGCTGACTATCCTCGTTGGCAAGGTCAATGTAGCGCTTGTCATGCATGGAATACTATTACGGAAGTTAGATTAGCCAGCACTTCATCACGTAATGATCGATTATCCGGTTATGCCGGTGGTGCAGGACAAACTAAAATCCAAAAATTATCTGAAATTAGTTTGGAAGCGCTACCAAGATTTTCAACTGGATTTTCTGAATTTGACCGCGTACTTGGTGGTGGGGTTGTCCCTGGCAGTGCTATTTTAATTGGTGGTAATCCCGGAGCAGGCAAAAGTACGTTATTACTGCAAACCATGAGCAAACTGTCTACGCTAATGAACACGCTGTATGTAACTGGTGAAGAATCATTGCAACAAGTTGCTATGCGTGCACATCGATTAGGATTACCCACCGATAACATCAATATGCTGTCTGAAACCAGCATTGAACAAATTTGTTTACTGGCAGAACAGTCACAACCTAAATTAATGGTTATTGACTCTATTCAAGTTATGCATCTTGCTGATATTCAATCTTCACCCGGTAGCGTCGCCCAAGTGCGTGAAACCGCTGCTTATTTAACTCGTTTTGCCAAAACTAAAGGTATTGCCATTATTATGGTTGGTCATGTGACTAAAGATGGATCACTAGCTGGACCAAAAGTGCTTGAGCACTGTATCGACTGCTCAGTTTTATTAGATGGTGATGCCGATTCTCGCTTTAGAACACTACGTAGTCATAAAAATCGTTTTGGTGCGGTCAACGAGTTAGGTGTATTTGCCATGACAGAACAGGGTCTGAAAGAGGTGAGTAACCCATCAGCAATCTTTTTAAGTCGCGGTGATGAAATGTTACCCGGTAGCTCTGTTATGGTGCTATGGGAAGGAACAAGACCTTTATTGGTTGAAATTCAAGCCCTTGTTGATCACTCAATGTATGGTAATCCAAGACGAGTTACTGTAGGGCTAGAGCAAAACCGATTAGCACTATTACTTGCTGTTTTACATCGTCATGGTGGGTTACAAATGGCCGATCAGGATATTTTTGTTAACGTTGTTGGCGGGGTAAAAGTGACCGAAACTAGTGCCGATTTAGCATTAATTGCTGCATTAGTATCGAGTTTTCGTAATCGCCCATTACCGCAAGATATGGTGATTTTTGGCGAGATTGGTTTAGGCGGCGAAATACGCCCAGTACCGAGTGGACAAGAACGAATTGCTGAGGCTGCAAAACATGGTTTTAAAAAAGCGATTGTACCTTTTGCCAATATGCCTAAAAAGAGGCCTGAAAATATGCAAGTTTTTGGCGTAAAAAAAGTCTCAGAAGCGTTAGATATTTTAAATGATTTTTGACCGTTAGGTTAATTAAAACAATGGTCTACCGACATCTTAATTAGATAACAATCCAGAGTTGTTGGTAGATTTGTTGATTACAAATAAAGTCATTATTGAACTAATTTATCAGCCACTTTAACACTAACAACTAATCCCTAGATGTGATGATTACTCTTTTTAAATGTTAAAGTGACCTATAAATTATGTTTTTTTATTTTATTGGCTCAGTTAATAACAGATTTCGTAACAAGGTTTATAAGCAGTACCACCAGGTAACTTCATACGGTCTTGTTTAACAAAACTACGCAGTAAATTATCAAGTTGTGTCATGATCTCTCTATCGCCTTGCAATTTATAGGGGCCATGCTCGGCAATCTGTTTCATACCAAACTCTTTTACATTACCTGCAACAATACCAGAAAACGCTCGGCGCAAATCAGCAGCTAATAATTCAACTGGCTGATCTTTATGTAAATTGAGCGAAGCCATGTTTTCGTGTATTGGCTCAAATGGGTGTTGTAGCGATTCATCTATTTTTAATAGCCAGTTAAAGCCGTAAGCATCGCCAGTAGCTAAACGCGAAGCCTTCACTTGTTTTACCCCTTCTTTCATTATACGAGCAACTTGTTCTGGCGAATCAATGACAATTTGATAAAGTTTAGTTGCTTCATCACCTAAGGTATTGCGAATAAAACTATCAATCGCAGCAAAGTAGTCTTCGCACTCTTTGGGACCGGTTAAAATAAGAGGGAGTGCTTGATGTTTATTCTCTGGATTGAGCATAATACCTAAAATATAAAGCAATTCTTCGGCAGTGCCAGGCCCACCTGGAAAAATAATAATACCATGGGCAATACGTACAAAGGCTTCGAGTCGTTTTTCGATATCTGGCATAATAATGAGTTCGTTAACTAACGCATTTGGTGGTTCTGCCGCGATAATTGATGGTTCGGTTAGACCGATAAAACGGCTGTCTTTATAACGTTGTTGAGCATGACCAACAGCAGCCCCTTTCATTGGCGCTTCCATAATGCCTGGTCCACAGCCAGTGCAAATATTAAGCTCACGCAAACCAAGTTGCATTCCTACTTGTCTGGCATAGTAATATTCACTTTCGTTAATTGAATGGCCACCCCAACAAACAACCAGATTGGGCTCTTCGCCGACATGTAATGCGTTAGCATTACGTAAAATAGAGAAAACCAGATTGGTGATATAAAATGAGTGATCTCTATCCAATTTAACATTAGACACTAATTGTTTAACGGCACTGATTTGGCTATTTAAAAAGAGAATATCGCGCAGTACAGCAAAAAGATTGGCTTGAATAGAGCGAATCATTCGTTTATCGACAAAAGCACTTTCGGGCGCATCAATCAACTCTAATTTCACCCCGCGTTCTTTACTAATTACATTAATTTCGAACGATTTAAATCTATCTAATAACTCTTTGGTACTATCGGTTTTACTACCCGCATTAAGGGTCGCTAAAGAACAATTTCTAAATAATTGATAAAGCTCACTATTAGCAGATTTTTTTAACATATCAACTTCAGCTTGCGCAAGCAAATCCATTGATCCTAACGGGCTAATATGGGTAATCATTACCACCTCCATTTGACGGTTTTATCGACAAAAAATCATTATATATTCAACCAGAACTTTTAATAAGTAAAGTTAAGAATAATATAATATTCTAATAAATTGATATATCCTAAAAGGTATAAGTAATATTGATATAAATTAGATTTTTATACTATGATGATTAAATTATCAATTACATAGATTAAGCCATAAGGAAATGTGACAATTATGAAAAAAGATTTTTGTTTACTTAAAGGCACTGTCAGTAAATTGAGAAATTGATAAATTAGTTAAGCACTACCTAAAACTTCATAAAGATGGTATGCGGTGGGTTTATCTTTATCGTCATGCTCCATCTATTCCAAATTACATTACAGTTATCAATACCTAAAATGGCAATGACTAGCACGAATCAATAATTTGAGTACTAAATTGTTATTTATTATGTTGATATTGATTAATTGTTCATAGTCAAAAAATCGAGTCTATGCTAGACTAAAACAAACTCTGAAGCTATTTTACCTAAGTGAATTTTTAGTTTCATATGGTAACTTAGCCGCGGTATAGCGCAGAAATGGCTATGCTTCCCGATTTGGATAAGGTGTTTGTTATATATGCAATTAATGGATAATTATCAGCGTCGATTTCAGTATCTACGCTTGTCGATTACCGAACTGTGTAATTTTCAGTGTCAATACTGTTTACCCAATGGTTATCGCCCGAATAAAGATCATCACTTCTTAACGCTCAATGAGATCGATAATATTGTATCGACCTTTACTGAACTTGGTGTGCATAAAATTCGTTTAACTGGTGGAGAGCCGACCTTACGTCGAGATTTTATCGATATTTTATCAATGATCGCTTCTTATCCTAGTGTTCGCGATGTGGCGGTGACAACTAATGGTTCGCGTTTATTGAAAAATGTGCATCATTGGCATCAAGCTGGACTGAGTTCGATTAATATTAGTATTGATAGTTTTTCACCCCATTTATTTAAATTAATTACAGGTCAAGATAAACTTAAAGAACTATTGCAAGGGGTGGAAAAATCATTAGAAGTAGGTATTAAAAAAGTTAAAATTAATACTGTATTAATGAAAAATATGAATGATAAATTGAGCGATTATTTAGCTTGGATAAAACAGCGTCCGATAGAGTTACGTTTTATTGAACTTATGGAAACCGGTGAAAGCCAAGACCTTTTTAATCGTTATCATTTAGCGGGTCACTCCATTGAATTACAGCTCATTGAACAAGGTTGGCAGTTACAGCCTAAACAAGCTTTATCTGGTCCAGCTAAAGTTTATTTTCATCCTCAATACTTGGGTAAAATTGGTTTGATTATGCCTTATTCAAAAGATTTTTGTAAAAGTTGTAATCGCTTAAGGGTCTCTTCAATCGGTAAACTGCATTATTGTTTATTTGGTGATGCCGCAGTAGATTTGCGTGATTTGCTGGCTAGTTCTGAACAAAAAGCACAATTAAAAGCACGAATTTTAGCCTCACTAATGATAAAACCTGAAAAACATCTATTGCACCAACATAAAGTTGGTATTACGCCGAATTTATCCTACATTGGTGGATAATGGCTTATTTTGTTTCGGTATTAATGCGAGATTCCAATGGCTGATTGCCCAATCAAGTAGCTGTTGCTGAGTTGCATCTTGCCAATCAAGCGGTAAAGGTTGACCTAAAAATTGTAATGCTTGCGCAGTGATTGATTGAGTATTGCTAAGTTCAATGGCTTTAGCGTGATTTTGTTTAGATAATTTATTGCCATTATTATCCAGCACTAAAGGCAGGTGGCAGTAGCTGGGAACGTTAAAACCAAAAAGCTGATAAAGTGATATTTGTTTACCAGTAACGGGCAATAAATCTGCGCCGCGGACAATTTCGGTGATGCCTTGTTGATGGTCATCGAGTACCACTACTAAATTATAAGCAAATAAACCATCTTTGCGATGAATAATAAAATCTTCATTCGCATTTATTGCTGCAATTTTTTGTAAACCTAGAATTTTATCCGTGAACTCAAAAATAGGGTGATTTTGCTTTAAACGTATCGCATATGGTTGATCATCCTTTAGCGTTAAGTGTTGTTGGCGGCAAAAACCATCATAAAATCCGTTAGGCAATAACTGTATTCGTTGTCTTGTGCAATTACAATAGTAGGCTTGTTGGTTTTGTAGTAACTGGTTTAATGCAGCTCGGTAGCGTTCACTGCATGCGGACTGATAAAGGACGTGGTCATCCCAATATAAGTTGAGTGCGTCTAACGTTTTTAATATTAAGGATGATGCACCTTTTACTTCTCTTGGCGGATCGATATCTTCAATTCGAACGAGCCACTTACCATGCTTTGATTTTGCTTGTAAATAGCTACCTAAGGCGGTCACCAACGAACCAAAATGTAAAGGTCCGGATGGTGACGGTGCAAAGCGACCAATATAGCGCTTAGACATAGTTGTTAAATAGTGAGTTTTAACAAATAGGTTTACATACCCATCTGTTTTTCGCGAAGTTCAGCAAGTGTTTTACAATCGATGCATAAATCAGCCGTAGGTCTTGCCTCTAAGCGACGAATGCCAATTTCTACGCCACAAGACTCACAATAACCAAAATCATCGGTTTCGATTTTCTTTAATGTTTTCTCAATTTTCTTGATCAGTTTTCGTTCTCTATCACGAGCACGTAATTCCAGGCTAAATTCTTCTTCTTGAGTTGCTCGGTCAGCTGGATCTGGAAAATTTGCAGCTTCATCTTGCATGTGTGAAACAGTTTTTCCCATTTCACCTTGTAATTGAGCAAGCCACGCTTCTAAGATGAGTTTGAAATGCTTCAATTGCTTAGGATTCATATACTCCTCGTCTTTGGCCTCTTTATAAGGCTCAAGTCCCGCAATTGAAAGCAGGCTTAGAGAAGATGTATTTACTTTTTGTTCCTTTTTCACAGCAATCCCCTTAAGTACAGATTATTTGCAAGCGGTAAACTATAGCAATAAATTAGCCGTTGGCAAATTTTTTTTAATTTTTTTTTGCTTAAATCGAAATAAAATGTGACAACTCTATGTTATTAATCGAAATAATCAATTATCCCACTTTTTTAATCCATTTTCGGGGCATTTCTTGACTAAGTCATACAAGTTATCGTTATCAGGTAAGACTAAGTCTGGAGCGATATCAAATAAGGGATAAAGAACAAATTCTCTTTTTTTCATATGGTAATGTGGAATGGTTAATCGTTCAGTGTTCATGATTAACTCATCATATAACAAAATATCAAGATCTAACGTTCTTGCTCCCCAACGATTTTCTTTGCGAACGCGCCCTTGTGATTGTTCAATCGATTGTAATTGATCCAACAATTCAATGGGTGATAAGGACGTTGATAGCTTAATTACGGCATTAAGATAATCATTTTGATCCTGAGGACCTAGCGGTTTACTCCGGTAAAAAGGTGAAACATCGACAACATGAGTCTTGGGTAATTGTTTTAAAGCTGTAATAGCCTGTTTTGCTTGCGCAAGGGGATCTTGTAAATTACTTCCTAAGGCAATATAACAAATTGACATAATAAAACTTGCTAGTTTCTGATATGGATAACTCAAAGGTGATTTAGTTTAACATATAAAATTTTACTCAAGAAAGCCTATATCAATGCAACTGTATAATCTAATGATTTTTAGTTATAAAAATATAATTTTATAATCTTTAATTTATTACTGGTTATCGGTTATTTTAATGAGTAAGTAAATCAAACCGTTTTAATGAGCAGCGAATGAATTTAGGCAAACAGTTAAGTTGTTTAATAAAAAATACACCGCTAATTACTGATCCTCACACAATTGAGTGTGCGATTAATGGTGTGATTGATTATTTTGCATGTAGTTTACAAGCGCATGATGATAGTGATGCACAAAAGCTCTTAGCGTGGATAGAGGATGAAGGTGGGCATGCCCGATCTTGGCTGGTTGGGCAAAAAAAATTGGCAACAGCACGCCAGGCTGCCTTATTTAATGGCTATCAAGCGCACTGCTTAGATTATGATGATGTGCATGCTGATGTGCGAGGACATCCTTCGGCTGTTATTTTATCGGCACTGTTTGCCAGTATTCGATTAGACAACCGAAACGCGATTGATCTGAATGGACACCGGTTTTTAACCGCGTATATTATTGGTGTTGAAGTCATGGCTTTATTAGGTAAAAGCGTCAATCCACAGCATTATGAAAAAGGTTGGCATACAACTATTACGCTCGGGGCAATGGCAGCAACGGCAGCAATTTGTTATTTGTATGATATGCCTTTTATATCTCAAGCATTAGCGTTAGCAGTAACTCAAGCGTCAGGAATGCGCTTACTCATGGGCACACCGATTAAATTTTTACATGCAGGATTAGCGGCTCAACAGGCGATCCAGTCTATTTCATGGTTAAGTATTGGGATATCGGCTGATAAAGATTTTCTCGATGACAAATTAGGGTTTCTAGCGGTTTATGGGCAAGGTAATGGTAATTTTAGATTAAATCAATGGGGCAAAAGTTGGAAGATCGCTAACCCTGGATTATGGTTTAAGACTTATTCTTACTGTTCTGCAGCTGCATATATAGCTGATGCGGGACAATTACTGTTTCAGCATCCACAATTTAATTGTCATGATATATCTCATATCACAATTTTCTTTGCACCACCGAACAGTGATGCCGCGCTAATTTATTCATCACCAACCCTAGCGGAACAGGGGCGATTTTCTGCTGAATATATTTTAGCGTTAACGCTATTGGGGATCCCACTTGATTTTGAACAATTTTCCTCAAATCCTATACCAAAGAATATCCATAAATTGATGCAAAAAATGCAACGTACCTATCAAACTCAAGATAGCTGTCAGATAGATGTTACCGCACAACTAGGCGCTTATACTGGACGCTATGTTGTGGTAGAGATTCATTTTAATTCTGGAAATACAATTTGTCAGCGGATTGATAGCCCTAAAGGTTCCCCAAACAATCCCTATACCAAGCTTGAGATGCAGTTAAAATTAAAAAAAGCAGTAGGGAACGAACAAAAAGCCGATAATTTAGTGAAAGATATCTATCAATTGGCTACAGGACTAAGCGTTGACCAATTTGTTAAACGACATTGGTTAACGCTTTAACCCTTTAAGCGATAGAATGATTTCTGACTTTTATTCAATGAACAAGGTATTCACTAAATTTCGAAATTAATATCGTCGCTTAATTGACGCAAAAAGCGTTGCGTGAGGGCATGTTGTGGATTATCGATAACAGATTTAGCCACACCTTCTTCTATAATGATACCATTTGCCATAAAAATGATACGATCAGCGACATATTTGGCGAATTCCATTTCGTGCGTGACAATGATCATGGTAATGTTTTCTTTAGCAAGTTGTAACATGACTTGTAATACTTCGTGTACCCGCTCAGGATCGAGCGCTGATGTAGGTTCATCAAATAATAGTACTTTGGGCCTCACCGCTAATGCTCGAGCAATGGCAACCCGCTGTTGTTGACCTCCGGATAAAGTACTTGGGTACTGATTTGCGTATTCGAGCATGCCTACATGGGTTAATAGTGATATGCCAAGCTCTTTAGCCTGATTTTTATTCATTTTTTTACCCACCCTAAGTGGGTAGGTAATATTTTCTAACGCTGTTTTATTTTTAAATAAATTATAGTGTTGAAATACCATGGAAGATTGTTTACGTAAATTGCTTTCATCTTTATGGCTGTACTGATTACAATTAAGAACAACCTCACCGATACGAATTGTACCTGTATTGGGTTTTTCCAGTAAATTTAAACAACGTAATAATGTTGATTTTCCTGAACCAGAAGGACCAATAATAGCGACAACTTCGCCTTGTTTTACCTGCAAGTTAATATCTTTTAGCACTTCATTATCAGCAAACCGTTTAGATAAATGAGATACAGAAATCATTCCTTTGCTCCTTAACGATGATAGGGCTTGGTGAGTTTACGTTCTAACTGTTTTTGTATCCAAGAATAAGCAACAACAGTTAGCCAATAGACAATACCCACCGCTAAGTAGGTTTCAAAATAAAGAAAAGAGTTTGCCGTTAACATCTTCCCTGCGGCAAGTAATTCTTGCACACCAACAAAAAAAGCCACGGATGAATCTTTAAGTAAAGAGATAAACATATTACCAGTATTTGGCAGAGCGTTGACCATAGCTTGTGGCAATATTATGCCTCGATAAACTTGAAAGATACTTAAACCTGATGTAAGTCCTGCCTCTTTTTGACCAATATCGACTGATGTTAATCCTGCCCGAAAAATTTCGGCTAAATACGCTGAATATTTTAGGCTAAAGCAGATAATGGCCGCTGTAGTTGCGCCCATCTGTTTTAATGCAGGAAAAATTTGGGGTAAGCCATAATAGATAATAAATAGTAAAACAACTGAAGGGATCCCTCGAAATAGCGAAATAAACAGCGAAAAAATCGAATCGACAATAACAATGTTATTGTTTCTTACTAGTGCGATAGCGAGTCCTAAAACAATGGCGAAAATAATCGATACGATAGAAATAAAGAGTGTTACTGGCAAATAAGGTAAAATCTGCGGGAACACACCTAAAAAATAGTCTATGTTAAAATTCATGAGGTAATATCTTCGCCAAAATATTTAATTGATAGATTTTTCAATGTACCATTTGCACGTAATTTTTCTAAAGCTTGATTGAATTTTTCACGTAGTGCTTTACCTTTTTCATCTTTACTAAATGGGAACGCTACTTGTTCGATAGTTATTGGTTCACCGACTAATTTAAACGGTAAATTTTTTCGTTTAATTTCAGCAAGTAAAATTGGTTTAGAATTTACATAACCGTCAACACGCTGATATTCAGTGTCATACATTGCGCCGTCTCTTGTTTCGTAAGTTTTAATTGTGACTTCATTATTTGGGAATGCTTTTTTCAAATTGTTAATGTGATTTGAACCCAGCACGCCAGCAATAGTTTTACCCTTAAAATCAGAAAGAGTATTAATGGTTTGATTATCTTTATGTGTAACTATTTGGCTACCATAAAAGCTGTAAGCATTGGAAAAATCGTATTTGGCTTGACGGGCCGGCGTTATTGCAACAGCATTGGCAATGGTATCTAATCGCCCTGAATCGAACTGCCCCATTAAGCCACCGAATTCAGCAATGACCCATTCAACTTGATAGCCTAACTCGTTAGCAATCGCTTGTGTCACTTCCACATCAAAACCAATTAACTTGCCGTCTTGTTTGAAGCCATTTGGATAGCTTTGTCCTGTCGAGCCAACTTTAATGACCTTTTGTTCTGTTGCTTGATTGGTCGCTTTATCATCACAACCAACTAGTAACGTCAAGCTTGCAAATAATACGGCCGATACTATCGTTTTTATTGTTCTCATCGTTAATTACTCCTTGATTTCCATTGAGTATAATTTTTATGATTAAGTATTTTTTCAAAATAAAGTGTAGTGTGATCTGGTGTTAAGTCAGCTTGACCAATCGGACGATAACCTTTATTGATATAAATTTGTGCTAACCAAGGATGATTTTGTGCAGTACCTAATGTAACCGCAGGTAATTTTAATTGATTGATTAAAATTTGATTTTCTACCCAGTCCCATAATGCATTGCCATAGCCTTGACCTTTATATTGGGGATTGGTTGCAAACCAGCCTAAATGGGGTAAGCCATAAGGTCCAGGATTATTACCCCAAGGAAAGCGAATACTCAACGTTGATACTAATTCGCTATCTTTTTCAGTAACATACACCGCATTCGATTCAATATGATCGGCAATGGTAAATCGGTCAACAGTCGCAGCGGCAAAATGAATGCCTAATTGACTGACTGCCTGATAGGCATTGTGTAATAACGTTTGATAAGCAGGAATATCATCATAAGTCATCAAGCGAAAAATCATATTAACACTCCGCTTTTATCCGCATAATCAATCACTTGCTGGACTTTTTCGGATGCTGATCCTAAGTAATTAATTGGATTTAACCAGTTTTCAAGCTCAGTATCGGTAAATTCTTGGTTCAAGTTGGGATCTTCTAATAATACCGCTTTAAAGGGGCGATGCTGTTCAAAAGCCTTCATTGCATTTTGATAAACTAAATGATGTGCTGTCTGTTTACCTAACCGTTTACCGATTTCAAACATGACCTTCTCTGACAGTAATAAGCCATTTTGTAATGACAAATTGGTGAGCATTTGTTCGGCATTGACTTTTAAACCTTTCAAAACAGCTAATGCTGTTTGTAATTGTGCAGAAATATAAAGGTTAATTTCAGGCAGGGCGATCCACTCAGCTCGCCAGCTCATGGCGTCACGTTCATGTTCAACTTTCATTGATTCATGAATTAGCGCCACACTTTTTAATAATGGCGCCGTTAAGCTGGCAAGACCTTCTAGTGCTGCTGGATTGCGTTTATGTGGCATGGTCGTTGAGCCAATTTTTCCGTCTGAAAAAGGCTCTTCTACCTCATTAATTTCAGTACGCATTAAATTATAAAATTCATTACCAATTTTACCGAGTGTGCCGCTGATTAAGGCGATGACTGATGCGTATTCTGAAAACCGATCACGCGCGGCTTGCCAGCCAATATTCGGAGTATTAAGACCGAGTAAGGTTAATGCCTGCTGTTCAATTTTCGGCCCTAGCTCACCCATTGATGCATAGGTACAAATTGCGCCACTGATATTACCGACCAGTACTCGTTGTTTAATTTCATTTAACCGTTGTAAGTGGCGAACAAACTCATCTAACCAAACTGCAAGCTTAAAGCCAAACGTTGTTGGAAGTGCTTGCATACCATGAGTACGCCCAACCATCGGTAAATATTGATATTGTTTGGCTAACCGTTTGAGTTCATTCGCGATCAGTTTGGTATCACGCTCAATTATTGCAAATGATTGTTTTAGTTGTAAAACTGTCGCCGTATCAACAATATCTTGGGTCGTTGCGCCATAATGAATAAATTGACCTGCTTCGCCGACTTGTTTTTGCAGTGCATTGATAGTTGACATTAAGGAGTGTTTGGCTTTAGCGGCTTCATCGGCTATTTGTTCAATAGATAGTTGAGAAGCATCGGCTTTTTCAATAATTGCATCAGCAACCTCGCGAGGTATCACACCCAGTTCACCTTGTGCTTGCGCCAGGGCGACTTCAACTTGTACTTGTTTTTCTAAACGATGTTGTTCTGACCAAATGGCGCGCATTTCACTCGTGCCAAAATTATTACCTAAAATCAAAAAATCTATAACGTGTGATGCCACTAAATCACCCTCAATAATTATTCTCTACTCTGTTTAATAATTATTCATAATAATTCGATCATCGTCTAATAATCAGTTTGTCTATTGTTATAACTAAAAGGAATATCGTGTTATGTGTTGTAGTGGAGAAGATATTTTAAGAAGCAATATTGTGAATAATGGCACGATAATTATGGATGGATGTTATACAATGCCTTAAAAGGTCAGAAAATAGTGCTATCAAGCCGCTATATTTTCAGTAATATGGTGCAGTTGCTAAAAAATCGGTAGGTGATACTAATTTTATCTTATGAAAGATTGAATTAATTCACCCCAATTTTATAGCAAAATAAATTTTATAAAACCTCTACAATTGATTCACACAGTCTTGACATGTTATCTAACGTCATGCCTGCAACGTTAATTCGTCCTGAATTGACAATATAAATGCCATAATCGTTACGCAATTTTAGTACTTGTTCTTCACTTAAACCGCTAAATGAGAACATACCATTTTGTTTAGCGATGAAACTAAAATCTTGGTTAGCGCCTTTTTCTTGTAAGGTTTTGACAAATAATTGACGCATACGGTGAATACGTTGTCGCATATTGGTTAATTCATCTATCCATTCTTCTTTTAATTCATCATTGTTTAAAATATAAGAAACGATTTTTGCACCATGCGCAGGTGGATTTGAGTAATTTGCTCGAATAATGGTTTTAACTTGGCTAAAAGCGCGATCGGCAATTTCACTATCGGCAGCAATTAAGGTAAATGCGCCAACGCGTTCGTTATACAGGCCAAAGTTTTTTGAATAAGAACTAGCAATCAGTAGTTCTGGTTGACTTTCGACAAACAACTTTAATCCGTAAACATCTTCTAAAATGCCTTGACCAAAACCTTGATAAGCCAGATCAAAAAGCGGTAACCAACCATTTTTTAAGGCTAAATCGGCAATGGCTTGCCATTGTTCTGTGGTCGGATCAATGCCTGTCGGATTATGGCAACAACCATGAAATAGCACAGCTTCACCAGCTGCAACTAGACTTAAATCACTCATCATTGCATCAAAATTAAGTTCATGGTTTTGTGGGTCATAGTAATGATATTCACGCACTTCAAGCCCTGCTGTTTGGAATACACTGCGATGATTTGGCCAAGATGGATTACTGACCCAAACTCGTTTTACTTTAGTTCGGCGTGCTAAAAAGTCGGCCATAATTCGTAATGCACCCGTTCCACCCGGCGCTTGCGCGGTTCTTGCACGTTCATTTTCACGACCAAACAGAAGTTTTTGAGTTGCTACGTTAAAAGCGTTGACACCATCAATAGGTAAATAACTTTTGGTCGTTTCATCAGTTAATAAAAAGTGTTCTGCTTTTTTTACACTTTCTAAAATAGGTGTTTTAGTTGTTTCATCTTTGTAAACACCAACGCTAAGATTAATTTTGTTAGTGCGTTCATCTTTATTATAAAGATCTGCTAATCCTAAAATGGGATCGGCGGGAGCTGCTGTTAAATTTTCAAACATAATTCACCTATCTGATCTAATGACTTTCAATGCATTATATACACATTATTTTGTAAGATACAATTTCGATAATAGTTAATTTTGTCTATTATCTATATAATTAATGCGTTATTGGTATACAATTATTGTTTAACAAGTAACAATTAATTTATTTAAAAAAGCGGTTAAATCCTGACTTAACGTTGTCAATTCTCCACTAATCAAATCCTCTTTGACGACTTCCCCTGTTAAATTATTTATTGCAATAATTTCGGTACTGTCATTGGTTGACGCAATAAAAATAGTGGGGATCCTTTTTAATTTTTTTTGTTGGGTTAGATGCGCAATTAAATTTTGTTCCAGATTCGAAAAATCATCATCATTCCAAGCTTGTATTAAGAGTAATTCAATATTGTCAAAGATTGCACTCATATTGCCAGCATATTGGCTACCATAAAAAAGATGAGCACTTGGGTGTAATTTAAGACCAACGACTTGTTCAATAATCATTAGATTTTTCGGTGGCTGTAATAAAAAAGGTTGCCAATAAACCGATAAATTTTGGGTTTTTATGATACAAGGAGAGGGCAGAGCGTGGAGTTCGTCATTGTGCGGCGCGCCATCAAATTGATGTATCCAACGTGAAGTAAATTCGACTAATGCATTTTTTTCACAATTATCCATAAAGTAAGGTGTTCTCTTTAACCATTGTTTGACAGTCATTATACTCAATCGATTTAGATATGCACTAAGCGAGTGAGCTTTGATTCTCGATTTTGCGTTATCAATCACAGAATAAAAAAACTGTAAAAATATTTCAGGTTATTATGATGTTTTAGTATAAAGTATATTGGGAATAAGCTTAGTTTTTGACTATTGACTCAACAGTATTTATAAGGCATTTAAAATAACTTGCTAACTATCTATAAAATTTGAAGTTTAATTTACTTGCTATCCTTTGCTGAAACGTTAATAATAAGACAGGATTTTTTATCCTTGTAATGCAGCAATGGCGTTAGACATTACAATTTATCAAAAATAAAATAGCGTAAGTAGAATCATTATAATTAAATAATATGTTTATTTTAAACAATCACATAAAGATTTAGTTTGTTAGCCAAGGTCGATAACCTCACTGCGGTTTGCAAATTAACCAAAGTAATAATATCGATGAATTATATGTTTAGGAATAGTTCAAAAAGTATGCAAGATTTTTGAATTCTAATGATGCCTAAAATTTTGTATAGATATTGTGTAACAGATATTGGATTCACATAAAATAATAACAAAAATAACACAACTAAAATAATGAATACCGTATCAAAATATTTAGTTAAGTACCATTAATGATCATTGTGAAAATAAGCACTTATTAATAGTAAGGTTCTACCTACAATTAATTAAGATTAATTAAGAGTGTAGAATAATGAAAAGAATGCTAATCAACGCAACCCAGCAAGAAGAGCTGCGTGTTGCTCTTGTTGATGGCCAACGCTTATATGATTTAGATATCGAAAGTCTTGGGCATGAGCAAAAAAAGGCCAATATTTATAAAGGCAAAATTACTAAAATTAATCCAAGTTTGGAAGCGGCTTTTGTTTCTTATGGTGGTGAACGTGATGGATTTTTACCCCTAAAAGAGATTGCTGATAGCTATTTCCCCTCTAATGTGACTGGTCGTCGAAGTATTAAAAATTTACAAGAAGGCCAAGAAGTTTTAATTCAAATCGAAAAAGAAATTCGTGGCAAAAAAGGTGCAGCGCTTACCACTTACATTAGTTTAGCGGGGAGTTATTTAGTTTTAATGCCAAACGATCCTCGTGCAGGTGGGGTTTCACGACGAATAGAGGGTGAAGAGCGAGCCGATTTAAAACGCATTATTGATGCGATTGAAAAACCTAAAGGTATGGGCGTTATTGCTAGAACTGCTGGTGTAGGTAAAAGCCAAGAAGAGTTACAGCAAGATTTAGATGCATTAGTTAACTATTGGACAGCGATCCAAAACGAATCGAAAAATCATCCAGCGCCGAGCCTAATTCATAAAGAAAGTGATATTATTACTCGGGCATTTCGTGATTATTTGCGTGATGATGTGGGCGATATCTTAATTGATAACCCTAAAGTGCTTGAAATTGCTAAAAAACGGCTTGTTGATTTAGGGCGAGTAGAATATGTTAGCCGATTAAAACTTTATGATGGTGATGTGCCGTTATTTAATCATTTCCAAATCGAAGGACAAATTGAATCAGCATTCCAGCGAGAAGTTCGCTTACCTTCTGGTGGTTCGATTGTTATTGATGCAACCGAAGCTTTAACCGCGATAGATATTAACTCAGCCAAATCAATCCGTGGTAGTGATATTGAAGAAACCGCGTTTAATACTAACCTTGAAGCCGCAGAGGAAATCGCCCGTCAGTTACGTTTGCGCGATTTAGGTGGGTTAATTGTTATCGATTTTATTGATATGACCCCAATTCGTAACCAACGCGAAGTTGAAAATCGTTTAAAAGAAGCGATGAAAACTGACCGTGCAAGGATTCAAACCACTCGTATTTCGCGCTTTGGTTTACTTGAAATGTCACGTCAACGTTTAAGTCCTTCATTACGAGAAGCCACGCATCATATCTGTCCTCGCTGTCAAGGGACGGGTACGGTTCGTGATAATAATTCATTATCACTTTCTATCTTGCGATTAATCCAAGAAGAGGCAATGAAGGATAATACTGTTCAGATTGATGTAATTGTTCCTGTTCCTATTGCCAGTTATTTACTTAATGAAAAACGTCGCGCCATCACTAATATTGAAAGAATGCACCCAGATGTGAAAATTGTCATAGCAGGTGATGAAGAGATGGAAACGCCACTTTATAAAGTTATTCGTAAACGAAGTGGCGAAGAGACTGATGTACTAAGTTATAATCTGCCTAAATTGATCCGTGAACTTGAAGAAGAGGAAGAAGATCAGGCAACGGAAGTGGTTGTTGAACAAGCGGTCTTATCAGGTCCTAAAGTCGAAGCTAGTACCATTACAAAAGTTAAGGTTGAAACTAAAAAAGCTGAAAATTCAGGAAGCTTTTTCGGTGGGTTATTCGGTAAGATACGCCAATTATTTGCAGGTGAAAAAGAAAAACCACAGCCAGAAGTCAAACCTCAACCGGCCAAACGACGCGATAATCAGCGTTCAAATAACAGGCGTCAACGTAATAATCGTCAAAATAATACCATCAATAACGCCAATAATGAGTTAGTGACAACGCCATCTTCTTCTGAAGCTGTAGTAAAAGAAGCGAGTAATAAAACTAATCATCGTCGAAGTAAACAAAATAGTCATGCAAATTCGGCAACTACTGTTAATGCAACGAAAGCAGATAAAGTGGCGAACGAAACAGCACCAAGTAAGCCAAAAGAGGTTAAACCAAGACGACAACAGCGCGCATTAACCAAAAGCGTTCGCGTGAAAAATGTTGAGACAATTACTCAACATCAAATTGAAAGCGGAACAACAAATGAAAGAGTCATTATTCCAACTTTATTGTTGCCAGTTATTGCCGCTGAACCAACGGATAATAATGTTATTGCTGATGTACAACCTAAACGCCAACGACGTACATCAAGGCATTTACGTATGAACGGTCAACGTAATAAGCGACGAGTTAAAAATACTGAACTTAAGCAGTCACCAATGCCGTTGCCATTTGCTGCGGCATCATTAGAATTAGCTTTAGGACGCGTATCGATTGATTATAGTCAATTGACTCAGGATGAACCTAATACTGCTGTGGCAGTGATACCTTCATTATTATTGCCGATTATTATTAAAGAAGATCAAGTAGCAAGTGATGGTGCAGTGGTTAATGATACGGTGTCAGTATCGAATCAACCTGAAGGTAATTTGCAGTTTGATTTTAATGATATCGAACAAAATACCAATGAGAGTAAATTGGATAATACAATTACGCATTCAACCGGCTACTCTTCGTCAGTGATGACAAAAGCCCCTGCACCTGATTATGTGATATCGGAAACGGGTATAAAATCACGTCAAGAAGCGGATTATCAATATCAAGGAAAAGGTAATGCTGGCGGTTTAAGTGCGCAAGATCATGCTTATGCCGCAGCAAGTAAACCGGTTATACCTGATTAATCAATCAACTAAATAAAACACGGTAATAGCTACTACCGTGTTTTATTTATACTAGCGATAAAGATAAACAATGATTATCTATATTTTCAAAAAAATAGTGACGTTTTTATTTATTATCTGCGTATTGGCTCAGATTAGCTTCTGTTTAGTCTATTTTGCGCCTAATTCAATGTTTAATTTCAATAGTCTAAGTTTTGTTGATGCCTACAGTGCTTTTTTTAAGCAATTGCTTCAAGGGCAGTTTAAATTGATAACAGGTGAAACTGTGCCGTTTTTTCATACACTGTTGGCAACATTTGAACTTTGTATTTTGGCTTTATTGGTCGCTTTGTTTGTTGGATTACCTTTAGGTATCTTTCTGGGTTTAAGCAATATTAACTGGTTAAATACCGCCATTCGTTTAGTGAGTTTATTGCTATATTCTTGCCCAATCGTTATGCTGGTTATCATTATTATGTACTTGTTATCGCCTACTTGGTCGGTATCAATGAATTTTAATGTATCACCATCTATTACTGGTACCTCTTTGTTGGATATATTAATTTCATCTAAAAAAGTCAAATTACCCGCTCTGCTTGATCAGTTGCATCATTTGTTATTGCCTATCATTATTTTAGCCATTCAACCGAGCATTATGACGATTCAGTTAGTCAGTCAAAATGTTAAAAGTACTTCACGACAAAATTATATTAAAATGGCGATTATTCGGGAGCGATCACCTTTTAAAATTTTACGTCGCCATTTGTTACCTAATTCCATTCCTGCGACAATTCCACAATTGACTTACAATACAACAACACTATTATTTTCAACGATGGTGATTGAAATTCTATTCAATCGAGTGGGATTAGGGCAATGGGTGATGATTGCTTATCATCACCATAATTATTTTATTATTTCTATTGCGATTCTTGCTTGTGGTACTGTAATAAGCCTACTCACCTTATTAGGCGATATTACGGCAATTGCTATCTATCCTTTGCGCCATAAGGAACACTATGTCTAAGGTTGCACAATTATTTAAAAACATAAAATTATGCTTTAATCGATTGCATAGTAATCTTTATTCAATTGTCGGATTTTATGGCATATTAGCTATCGCTTTTGTGGCGTTATCAACGAAGTGGTTTTTTCATGCCAATTTAAATCCTATTTATCCAACATTATTACCGCCAGCTTGGTGGGCAAATGGGGATTTGAATCATATTTTAGGTACCAATGCTAATGGGCAAGATATTTTTGATTATCTGCTTATTGGATATCGTTCCACAATATCAATGACACTAAAAGCGGTATTTTATGTGGTAGTAATTGGTGGTTTAATTAATTACCTTATGTTTTTTGTTTCGTTTATACGCCCATTTGTCATATTTATTTTTCGATTTTGTATGGTAGTTCCACCACTATTAGGTGTGATTGTCATTAGCTTATTATGGGAAGATGATATCACCAATATGTTATTTGTCGTTGGCTTATCCTATACGCCACGTTTTATTTATAATATTCATCAACGGGCGATTAATGAATGGAATAAAACTTATATCACGGCATATCGTCTTGATGGCTTATCGCCATTTTCAATTTTAAATCATTATATTTTACCTAATATTTTACCTGTATATTTGACTGAGATTGTCTCGCTATTTGGTTCAATTATTTTAGCCATAACGACTATCACTTTTTTAGGCTTTGCCAACGATCTTTCACGACCAGATTTAGGTATGATGATGTTTAAAATGAAAGATATTATTGATAGTAATTATTTAGCATTTCTAGCTCCAGGTTTAGCGGTGTCTGCGACAATTACGTTTGTTTATCTATTCAATTTTGGTTTATATGGCCGTCGAGCAGGACATTAATTATGGCTTTGTTAGATATTCGCAATTTAACCATTGAATTTATCACCCCAGATGGACTATTACGCGCGATAGATCGTGTTAATTTGAAATTATCAGAAGGTGAAATTCGTGGATTAGTGGGTGAATCGGGTTCAGGTAAAAGTCTGATTGCTAAAGCTATTTTGGGTGTGACGAATCATAATTGGAAGATTTCAGCCGATCGTTTTTATTTTAATGATATTGATTTACTTAAACTAACGACAAAGCAACGCCGCAAGGTCATTAGCGCACATATTTCGATGATATTTCAAGAACCACAATCTTGTTTAGATCCGTCTATGAAAATTGGCCAGCAATTAGTTGATGCAATTCCAAGGCGAACGTTTAAAGGACATTGGTGGCAGCGGCTATTTTGGCGCAAAAATCGTGCAGTTGAATTACTGCACCGAGTAGGGATTAAACACCATAAAGAGATATTAAAATCTTACCCGTTTGAATTAACAGAAGGTGAGTGTCAAAAAGTCATGATTGCTATTGCGTTAGCCAATCAACCTAAACTATTAATTGCGGATGAACCAACTAATGCGATGGAAGCAACCACAGAAGCGCAGATATTTAGATTACTTGCCAGTATGAATCAAAATATTGGTACGACGATTTTACTTATTAGTCATGATTTACAGATGGTCACCAGATGGACCGACCGGATCAATGTCCTTTATTGTGGGCAAACGGTTGAAATTGCTGACAGCGAAGATTTAATTAAATCGCCTTATCATCCTTATACTCAAGCTTTAATTTATGCTATTCCTGATTTTGGTAAAGCTATGCCACACAAAAGCCCATTAAATACACTTCCGGGTGTAATTCCATCACTCGAACACTTACCTATCGGTTGTCGTTTAGGTCCACGATGTCCTTATGCTCAAAAAAAATGTATTCAAGCACCTGACCTTATCTCGATAAAAGATCATTCTGTTGCTTGTCATTTTCCGTTAAATATGGATGAGTAGTTATATAAAATAGGAACAGATCATGAATCCAATACTGAAAGTGCGTAATTTATCGAAGCGTTTTAAAATACCTAAAGGCTTGTTGGGTACGCTGCTAATTAATGCTGTTAATCCGGTATCTTTTTCGTTAAATGAAGGAAAAACGTTAGCCATTATTGGGCAAAATGGATCGGGAAAATCGACGTTGGCTAAAATGTTGGTTGGTATGATAAAACCAGATAGTGGCGATATTTGGCTTGACGGTAATAAGGTTGAATATGGCGATTATCATTATCGCTGTCAACTTATTCGCATGATATTTCAACATGTTGAAAGTTCGTTTGATCCAAGATTACGCATTGGTCAATTGTTAGAAATACCTTTAAAACATAATACTAAATATAATGCTTATGAGCGTGAAAGATTAATTAGTGATGTATTAAAACAAGTTGGGTTATTACCTGAGCATGCTGCTTATTATCCTTCGGTTATGGCGGCGGGGCAAAAACAGCGAGTCGCATTAGCTAGGGCATTAATATTAAAACCTAAAGTCATTATTCTTGATGAAGCTTTGGCGGCGTTAGATATTTCAATGCGTTCTCAAATTGTTAACTTAATGTTATCACTACAAGCCGAGCATAATATTTCTTATGTTTATGTCACACAAGATATTGGTATGATGAAGCATATTAGTGATGAAATTTTAGTTATGCATAATGGGGATGTTGTTGAGTATGGTAACACAGCAGAAGTGTTAGCATCGCCGTTAAGCGATATTACCCAAAAATTAATTAATAGTTATTTTGGTGAAGCGTTAACCGCAGATAGCTGGCGAACTGATACCCGAGCTTTTTAACGTGTATTGATTTTTCTTATATCATCTTTAGCTCGATAAGCTTTCATCTATCCTATAATAACGGTTAACTATTCTCATGATTTTTTGTGAATTATGTTAGCTAATTGATTAAATAAAAATCTCGACAAATAATATAAAACACTCTATATTTAGCTATATGGATTTCTAGACGTCTATTTTAGGTGTTTAAAAATAACTCATTGTTTTTAGGAGCTTTTGTTATGCCAATTTGTATTCCTGACTCATTACCTGCGGTTGATGTATTACGTAATGAAAATGTATTTGTTATGACTTCATCTCGGGCCAATACTCAAGAAATTCGTCCACTCAAGCTTCTTTTTCTTAATTTAATGCCTAAAAAAATCGAGACTGAAAATCAATTTTTACGCTTACTTTCCAACTCATCTTTACAAGTTAATATCCAGCTATTACGTATTGATCAACGCGAATCAAAAAATACACCGGCTGAGCATTTAAATAGTTTTTATTGTGATTTTGATAATATAAAAGATCAGAATTTTGATGGGCTTATTATTACCGGTGCGCCATTAGGCAAAGTTGCATTTTCAGATGTTGTTTATTGGCCTAAATTGACTGAAATTATCAAATGGGCGAAAGATCATGTGACTTCCACCTTATTTGTTTGTTGGGCGGTACAAGCAGCGTTAAATGTTTTATATGATTTGCCAAAATTTACACGCACCCAAAAACTATCTGGGGTTTATCAGCACCAAATCGCTCAGCCTAATGCCATTTTAACACGCGGTTTTGACGATACTTTCTTAGCCCCTCATTCGCGTTATGCTGATTTTCCTGTTGATAAAATTAAACATTACACTGATTTAACCATTTTGGCAGAATCTGAGATAACCGGACCATATTTAATGGCAACAGCCGATAAACGTATGGCGTTTGTGACTGGCCATCCGGAATATGATTCTTTCACGTTAGCTAATGAATATTTTCGTGATTTAAAAGCCGGTATTAATCCACAAATACCTTATAACTATTTTCCTGACAATAATCCTGAGTTAGCCCCTAAAGCGACATGGCGTAGCCATGCTTATTTATTATTTAGTAATTGGCTGAACTATTACGTTTATCAATTAACACCATATGATTTAACCACACGTAATTTAACTATTGATGATTAAGTGAAAATAAATCATGTCTTCATTTAAAGAAATAGTAATAAATTAACTGGTTTGGTGTTAATCATTCACTATCTATGTAATGTCGTTTGATGTCTATTTTATAAATTGAATTTTTCTGTCATTGGACGGAATACGAGATGGGTAGAAAACAACTTTGATTTTTATGGGATAGCACCTTAATTAATTGGGTATTTCCGTTTTTTTACCTCGGGTCTATGCAGAAATTATCCATGATAAATCGATTGGTGAAACGCTAAATTTCCATACACCTCACTTAGGTTTCATCGCTGGCGCGTTAACTAATGGCATGAGTCAATTTGTTATCTTGTATATACCTATAGTGAAGGCAAGTAAGTTTAGTAAAATACTGCAAAAAGTCGGCGCATGGGGCAAAGGGATGATAGGTAGCCGGTGGTGTCACCGATTTTGTGGTATTTGATCCCCATTAAGAACGCTGTCAAACTCAGTACAAGAACTTCCCGAACTTCGCAACCCAAAAACTGAATATTTGGTAAGCCAAGTCAGATGACAATGTTGCAGAAGGAAGATTAAAAAAATTGTTTGAAAGGACCATTAGATAGCGCTTTTTATAAATTTTTAGCGTGATTAATTTAAAAATAAAAGATAAAAGATCCTTATCTTGCATCATGTTAGTCATAGTTATATTATGGTTAGTAATGCTATATTATTTAAGGAATTTATTATGTTAAAGTCAATTGATCCAACTACTACTTCCGCTTGGAAGTCACTGCAAACAAGCTACCAAAAACACCATAATAAAACTATTGCACAGATCTTAAAAGATGAACCTAATCGTGTTGAAAAACTCAGTATTCCATTCGAAGATGAATTTTTGGTCGATTTATCAAAAAATCGTGTGACACAAGAGACATTGGACATTCTCTACAAATTGGCGCAAGAATGTGATTTAAATAGCGCAATTAAAGCGATGTATAGTGGTGAAAAAATTAACCGTACTGAAAACCGTGCTGTTTTACATGTAGCATTGCGTAATGTAGAAAATAACCCGATCTATGTCGATGGAAAAAATGTCATGGATGACGTTAATGCCGTACTGGCAAAAATGGCGTCATTCAGTAAAAAAGTGATTAGCGGTGAGTGGAAAGGTTATACCGGTAAAGCAATTACCGATGTTGTCAATATTGGTATTGGTGGTTCGGATCTTGGTCCACATATGATTACAGAAGCTTTACGCCCTTATAAAAATCATTTAACCATGCATTTTGTATCGAATGTTGACGGTACGCATATTGTTGAAGCGCTCAAAGGATTAAATCCTGAAACAACCTTATTTTTAGTTGCATCTAAAACGTTTACTACCCAAGAGACCATGACCAACGCGCAAACTGCACGTAAATGGTTACTTGATGCTGCAAAAGATGATAAAGCGGTTGCATTACATTTTGTCGCGTTATCAACTAACGCCAAAGAAGTTGAAAAATTCGGCATTGATACGGCAAATATGTTTGAATTTTGGGACTGGGTCGGTGGGCGATACTCATCGTGGTCAGCAATCGGGTTATCGATTGTTTTATCTATTGGATTTGATAATTTCAAACAATTTTTAGCTGGCGGTCATGCTATGGATAAACATTTCCAAAGTGCGCCAATTGATAAAAATATTCCTGCATTACTCGCGTTAATAGGGCTTTGGTACAATAACTTTTGTGGTGCTGAAACCGAAGCTATTTTACCTTATGATCAATATATGCATCGCTTTGCTGCTTATTTTCAACAAGGAAATATGGAGTCAAATGGTAAAAGTGTTGATCGTAATGGTAATAAAACCACGTATACGACTGGTCCAATCATTTGGGGCGAACCAGGAACCAATGGGCAACATGCGTTTTATCAACTCATTCATCAAGGTACTAAGCTCATCCCTTGTGATTTTATCGCACCAGCTATCAGCCATAATCCGGTTGGGGACCATCATCCAAAATTGTTATCTAACTTTTTTGCTCAAACAGAAGCATTGGCTTTTGGTAAAACAGCGCAGCAAGTTGAACAAGAGTTTATTGCAGCAGGTAAACGTTTAGATGAAGTTAAATCCGTTGTGCCATTTAAAGTATTTGAAGGTAACAAACCGACTAATTCAATTTTAGTGAAAAAAATTACGCCTTATACTCTCGGTGCATTAGTTGCGATGTATGAACATAAAATCTTCACACAAGGTGTTATCCTTAATATATTTAGTTTTGATCAATGGGGCGTTGAACTTGGCAAGCAGTTAGCGGGTCGAATTTTACCTGAATTGGCTGATGATAAGCCGGTAAGTTCTCACGATCAATCAACCAATAACTTAATTAATCAGTATAAAAAGTGGCGTTAATCTGATTTTATTGATTCAATATAGTTGAATCAATAAAAAACCTTCAGTTTTTGGACTGAAGGTTTTTTTTATAGCTAACAAGATAAGTAATTACTTCTTAACTCGCATTATTGGTGTTTTTCCTGCTTCGACAGTGCCCGATAATTTAGTTAGTTCGGCAATGGTTTCCATGTTGGAAATGACAACTGGCGTTAAGACTGATTTTGCTTTACTTTCCAGTAATGGTAAATCAATCTCTATAATTGTATCACCTACTTTAACTTGCTGACCTTCTTCGGCTATACGTGTAAAACCTTCACCTTTAAGTTCTACTGTATCAATACCAAAATGCACAAAAAGCTCAATACCTTCGTCTGATTCGATGGCGAAAGCATGATTGGTCTCGAAGATTTTGCCAATTTTACCACTTAATGGCGCAACAATTTTATTCCCAGAAGGTTTGATTGCAACACCATCACCGACAATTTTTTCAGCAAAAACCACATCAGGTACATCTTCGATTTTGACAATTTCACCACTTAGTGGCGCAATAATTTCGATGCTATTTTTACTATCATCGGACACAAATTGCTTTATTTTATCGAACAGTCCCATCGTTGTCTCCTAACAAATTTGCTTTTCAGCGGTATAAGTTTGTATTAAATCAAGAATTTCTTTAGCTGTTGCTTTTTCTAATGCTGTATCTGCAAATTTTTTCGCTTCTTGGTAATTAGTATTACGAATTAATTTTTTAATTTTCGGAATAGATACCGCACTCATACTGAATTCATCAAGCCCCATACCAAGTAATAAGATAGTGGCTCTTTCATCACCAGCAAGCTCACCACACATACCTGTCCATTTACCTTCTTGGTGAGACGCATCGATAACTTTCTTAATTAAAGTTAATACCGATGGTGAAAGTGGATTATAAAGGTGTGAAATAAGCTCATTACCACGATCAACGGCTAATGTATATTGTGTTAGATCATTAGTACCAATACTAAAGAAATCAACTTCTTTCGCTAAATGATGTGCAATTACCGCAGCAGCTGGCGTTTCAATCATGACACCAATTTCGATATTTTTATCGAATGCTTTACCTTCTGCATTTAATTGTTCTTTTAGAATATTGATTTCTGATTTTAATAAACGAATTTCTTCAACAGAAATAATCATTGGGAACATAATGCGGAGTTTACCAAATGCTGATGCACGTAAAATAGCGCGCAACTGAGCATGAAGTATTTCTTTTCTATCTAAGCAAATACGAATCGCTCGCCAGCCTAGGAATGGATTCTCTTCTTTTGGAAGATGCATATAAGGAACATCTTTATCACCACCAATATCCATAGTACGGACGATGACAGATAAACCATTAGTGGCTTGTGCTACTTCTTTATACGCTTTAAATTGTTCTTCTTCATCAGGATAACTTTCACGATCCATGAATAAAAATTCAGTACGATAAAGACCAACACCTTCATAACCATTACGTTCTGCACCAGCGATATCGCGTACGGTACCAATATTGCCACAAATTTCCACTTGATGCCCATCAAGGGTAACAGCTGGTAAATCTTTCAATTTAGCGAGTTCTTCTTTGTCGGCAAGATATTTTGCTTGAACTTGTTTTAGCTTTTCTTGAGTTGAATGATCCGGATTGATGTAAATTGCATTGTTGATGGCATCTAAAATTACAAAATCACCTTGTTTGATTTCTTGTGTTGCATTAGATGTCCCCACGATTGCTGGAATTTCTAATGAACGAGCCATGATTGATGTGTGTGAAGTGCGTCCACCTGCATCAGTGATGAAGCCTAACACCATTTCTAAATTTAATTGAGCGGTTTCAGAGGGTGTAAGATCCGTTGCAACTAAAATACAAGGTTGGCTTATTGCACTTAAATCGACAATTTCGATGCCTAAAATATTTTTTAGTAATCGTTTACCAATATCACGAATGTCTGCTGCACGTTCTTTTAGATATTCATCGTCTAAATTTTCAAGCTCTTTTGCTTGTGCTTCAAATACAGATTGTACTGCCGCATCGGCGCTTGAGTGTTTACTTTCGATTCGTGAAATAACTTCTTGTTCAAGATCTTCATCTTCAAGAAGCATAATATGACCTTCAAAGATAGCCGCTTTATCTTCACCTAATGTTGATTTAGCTCGTTCCATGATAGCGTTAAGTTGCTCGCTAGACTTTTGACGAGCTTCTTTAAAACGTTCAATTTCTGCATCGATTTTGTTATCAAGAATTTGTTTATTATTAATAACAATAGGCTCTTCTTTTAATAATAACGCTTTTGCAAAAGCGATACCGGGAGAAACAAGTATACCTGATACCATAACATTTAATCCTTATTCAATTTTAAAACTGTTCATAGCTAATTGGGAGTTATTATTCTAATTCTGGAATTAATTTTACTAGATGATGTACTGCTTCTTTTTCATCTTCGCCTTCAGCAGAAATTGTAATTGTTGTTCCTTGTGTTAATCCTAAAGTTTGTAATTTAAATAAACTTTTAGCACTTGCGCTCTTACCATTGGATGTAACTGTAATTTCAGAGTTAAAGTTTTTTGCTTCTTTGACAAATTGTGCAGCAGGACGGGTATGAAGACCATTCGATGCAGTAATTGTGACATCTTGCTTGTACATAGTTATTTTTACTCCCAAAAATATTATCATTTACGCGAACAATATAAATAAAAACTGCCAGAAACGCCAGTAAGATTTAATATAACTTTGAAACAGTTAATATTATTTTTAGTAATACCTCAAGATTAGTCATATTTTATCAATATTGGTAAATTCGAGTGATCTTATCACTACACTTTTTGAATTCAACTTGCCCATGAACACCATGTTTAATGTTTTCAAAAACGGCCTCTTCGCTACCATCATGCTTTGAAATTTTAATTTCTTGCTCACAGAATGTTTCAAATCGTTGCAGTTCTTGTTCACTCGTTCCTAATTTATAATGGTTTGGTAAATCTTGGCTTTTTACATAGGTATGGGTTTTATCGCGTAGATCGAGAATAATAACACCTTTGTTTGATGACCATGAACTACAGGCTGTTAATGTTAAAGCAAACGTGATAAATAGCAGGGGAAATTTGATGAATAAACTTGCAATGTTCAAAATAATTCCTTTATAAAGCTTGGTAACCTGTTTATTATTTATAACTAGGTATGAATTATATACTAATTATTAATGAAAGTGCAGGGTGCATTTTATTGACGTGACAAGATCAGGGTGGGGTAATGACTGATACTATTAACTATGACGAATTAAATCGTCAATTAATCGAATGTAACATTGGGATTAATGCTGCTGAATTACATGGTTTTATATCCGGGATTTTAGCCGGTGGTAATCATGATGAAAGTTGGCGTCCATTAGTCAAGGATATGTTAAATAATGGAGAGGCGATTGCAGAACCATTAGAGCAACAAATTAAAAAGCTTTATGATTTAACCAAACAGCAATTTTCTAATGAAAATTTTGAGTTTGAGTTATTACTTAGTGAGCATGATCTGTTTTCGCAGATCGATGAATTAGTTGGTTGGGTTAATCATTTTTTACTGGGAATAGGTTTAGTTCAACCAACGATTAACCGGTTAAAAGGTGATGTTGGCGAAGCGATTTATGATTTACGTCAAATAGTCAAGCTTGGTTATGATGAAAATGAGGATCAGCAAGAACTTGGTTTTGCTTTTGAAGAAATTAAAGAGTATGTCCGTATCACCTCAATGTTGTGCTACGATGAATTTAATGAATCAGATATTGTACCGACTATTCATTAATTGGAATAATCATTTCTTTTTAGGATCATTAAAATGATAGATACAGATATTAAAACTGAACTGTGTAATCGTCGTGAAACATTACTTGCTAAAATGGCAACCAATAGTGTGGCACTTTTCTTTGCAGCGCCAGAAGTTGTTCGAAGTAACGATACGCATTACCCTTATCGGCAAAATAGTGATTTTTGGTATTTTACTTGTTTTAATGAGCCAGAAGCGGTTTTTGTAGTAATTAAACAACATGATAATCAGGCACGTTATGTCTTATTTAATCGAAAAAAAGATCCTTTAGCTGAAACATGGACCGGTTATCGTTTAGGGCAAGCGCTTGCTTTAGACACAGTTTGGGTGGATGAGGCTTATTGTTTTGACAGCATTAATGCTAATTTACCTAAAATCTTGAAGGGAAAAGATATCGTTTATTATGCCGATGAGCAGTATCAATACGCGGATAAGATTATTAAAAAAGCATTACGAGCTTTAATCAAAGAAGGTAAATCCACTGGTTTAAAACCAATTTCAATCAGTGATTGGCGGCCTGTTGTGCATAAAATGCGAATGTTTAAATCAGATTTTGAGATAAATATTTTACGGCAGGCTTGTGATATCAGTGCTCAAGCTCACCGAAGGGCTATGCAAAAATGTAAGCCAAACTTGTATGAGTATCACTTAGAGGCAGAAATTTTATATGAATTCGCGTGTCATGGTGCCCGATATCCTGCTTATAATACTATTGTTGGAAGCGGTAATAATGGCTGTATCTTACACTACGAAAATAATAGTGCACCATTGAAAGAGGGTGATTTGGTACTCATTGATGCGGGATGTGAGTATCAGCATTATGCGGGTGATATTACGCGAACATTCCCTATAAACGGTAAATTTAGTCAGGCTCAACGTGAAATTTATGATATTGTTCTAGCATCACAATATGCCGCAATTAAGCTCTTAAAACCCGGAAACTCAATTAACCAAGTTAATCAGACCGTGATTAAAATTATGGTCGAGGGATTGGTAAAATTAGGTATTATGCAAGGCGATGTGGATAAATTGATCGCTGATAAGGCGTATACTGAATTTTATATGCATGGTTTAGGGCATTGGTTAGGCATTGATGTTCACGATGTAGGAAGTGATCGCCTTTATCTTTTAAAACCAGGTATGGTGTTGACTGTTGAACCAGGATTATATATTAACCAAAATGCCGATGTACCTGATCAATATAAAGGGATTGGGATTCGTATTGAAGATAATATTTTAATTACTTCATCGGGTAACGAAGTACTCACTTCTGCTGTACCTAAAGAGCCTAGTGAAATTGAAAAGCTGATGGCCAATAAAGCATCGGTTATTGAGTGATAAAAAGTGCCATAATCATTGTTTAAAAAGATTATGGCTTTTAGTTTAATTATTGTTAATGAATTGTATATAGTCTAGCGTTTGATTATTAGTCTAAATTAATTGATTTATCCCGATTAAATACAATTTTGATTTTTAAATTTTGTGCAGCAATAGGTTTGTATTTCCATGTCTTCATGGCATTAATTACCGATCGGTTAAAAATATTATTGGGTTGCGCTTCAATAATTCTGATATTTTCAACACGCCCTTCGCTATTAACATCAAACATAGCAATGACATATCCTTCTAAACGCATATCGAGTGCTCGTCTAGGGTATTCTGGTTGATTTCGACTAATTGGAGAAGCGCTTGCCGAATATTGGCGATTATCCGATATTTTAGGTGCGACCGAAGTGCTAGCCATATTTTCACTTGCAACTTCTTGTCTAACTTGTTGTTGTGATGATTTTTGTGTCGGTTGTGGTTTTTTCTTTGGTTTGGGTTGTGGCTTTACCACCTCTTTTTCAGGTGTTATAACTGGTTTATCCGGTATTTTAACGGGTTCTGGCTCTGGTTTTTTTTCTTCAATAACTTCTGGCTCAACAACTGGTTCTACTGGTGTTTCTTCAATAGGTTTATTGTCGATAACATCACTGTTATTGTCACCTTTTATTTCAGGTTTGTCTTCAACTAAAGATTGTTCAGGCGCTGCTAATTGTGATAAATCAACCATCACAGCTTTGATTGAGTTGTCTCCTTCTTCAACAATGATATCTTTGGCAAATAGTGCGGAGCTAAATAATAAGGCGAATAAGCATAAGTGTGAAGCGACCGAAAGGGAGGTAAATAAATAAGTACCTTTCGGCTTTTTCTGAGCAACAATTTGCGGATCTTTTTCAGTATTGATATCAATATCAAAGTTAATCTTCATAATAATTATCATTTTTTACTTAAGGATGGCATTTTAAATGAAAATGCTTATCATTTGTAGTTTTTTTTTAAAGATGATATATCAATAACTTGTTGCACAAAAAGATTTATCAGATAATAGTCAATAAATTTCTATTGTTTTTAGCGGTTAGGCTGATGAATAATCCATCAATGAATCAAATTCTCGATCTTATAAAAGATGACTTAGTAAAAGTTAACGCAGCAATACAGGCAGAGCTTAGCTCTGATGTCGCTTTAATTAATCAATTAGGTAATTATATTATTAGTAGCGGCGGCAAACGTATTCGCCCTGTTATCGCATTATTAATTGCTAAGGCGCTTAATTATCAGGGCGATAAACACATTATTGCTGCTGCTTTTATTGAATTCATTCATACAGCGACATTGCTACATGACGATGTGGTTGATGAATCTGATTTACGACGTGGAAAATCAACCGCTAATGCACTTTTTGGTAATGCCGCTAGCGTATTAGTTGGCGATTATATCTATACGCGATCATTTCAAATGATGGTACGCACCGAATCGTTTAAAGTGTTGACTATCATGTCAGCGGCAACAAATGTTATTGCTGAAGGTGAAGTGCAACAGTTAATTAATTGTAATGATCCAAACATTACTAAAGAGCAATATTTGGAAGTTATTTATCGCAAAACCGCGCGTTTATTTGAAGCCACCTCCCATTCTGCTGCGGTATTAGCTGGCGCTAATGAGCAGCAAGAATTAGCCTTGCAAGAGTATGGTAAATTTTTAGGTACCGCATTTCAAATTATTGATGATCTATTGGACTATAGTGCTGATAGTAATCAAAAATTGGGTAAAAATTTAGGTGATGATCTTAATGAAGGTAAACCAACATTACCGTTGTTACATGCTATGCATAATGCTGGCAACAGTGATGATGCTGAATTAATTCGTCAAGCTATTTTACAAGGTAATGGGCGACATTTGTTAGATCGTATTTTACAGATTATGCAAGACTGTGGATCTCTCGAATTTACGTTACAAACTGCACAGCAGGAGGCCCAAAAAGCCTTTGATGTTATTGCAATTTTACCTGATTCACCTTACAAAAAAGCGCTGCAAGATCTTGCTTTGCTATCTGTTAAAAGAGAAAACTAAGCTGACTGAGCATGTTTGTGTTTGATGCTGAGCAGCATCGTTTTCTTTAAACTGTTTGATATTCACTATTTGAATAATCATTGTCAAATTTTGTCAGAGTAATACTTTATGTTTAACCGTACTTGGCCTGTTTTTTTAATATTTATTTCGATGATTTCGGTTCAAGGTAGTGCATCTATGGCGAAATACTTGTTCCCTGTACTTGGTCCAGAAGGGATGACCGCTTGGCGACTGACTTTTTCATCAGTTATGTTATCGATTATCTTCAAGCCTTGGCGTAAACCAATAACCAAACAAGCTTTCAAATATATTTTTTGCTATGGTGTTGCAATGGGCTGTATGAATTTGAGCTTTTATAATGCTATTGCTCGTATTCCGTTAGGTATTGCTGTTGCCATTGAATTAACCGGTCCTATTATGGTAGCGATGTTTTCTGGCCGTCGTTTGACTGATTTTGTCTGGTTAGCCATTGCGGTTGTCGGGTTAGCGATGTTATTACCGATTCATCAAGCATCCAATGATTTAGATCCGATGGGTATTTTGTTGGCATTATCCGCCGGTGCATGTTGGGCATGTTATATACTCTTTGGGCGTCAATCAGGTGCTATTCACGGTTCATCAAGTGTTGCAATTGGATCTATTATTGCGTCATTTTTACTATTTCCAATTGGTGTGTGGCAAAGTGGCAGTGCTATGTTTTCGATAGACTTATTACCGTTAGTTTTTGTCGTTTCTTTATTAGCGTCGGCTATACCTTATGCCTTAGATATGGTTGCACTACCAAGGTTACCGGCTCAAACATTTAGTACGCTAATGAGTTTATCGCCAGTATTTGCAGCATTTTCAGGTTTGATAGTGTTGCATGAGCAATTAACTCATTATCAATGGTTTGCTATTGGGTTAATTATTATCTCATCAATAGGAACCGTATTGGCGATGAATCGACCGGCTAAGATTAAATCGATCAAGCCAGTCATTAACTCAGAAAACACATCGCAAAACTAATATTGGGTGCGATGTGTTGTTTAGATTAGAAAATTGAATAGGTTAGACGCAATTATATATTGCAATAATTGCGCATTAGCGTCTTGGTAAGCCCATTCCCCCGCCCATAAGTCCTTTCATTTGGCGCATCATTTTCATCATGCCGCCGCCTTTCATCTTCTTCATCATTTTTTGCATATCTTCAAACTGTTTTAATAGTTTGTTAACATCTTGCACTTGCGTACCCGAACCATTAGCAATACGACGTTTACGCGATCCTTTAATAATTTCAGGATTGGCGCGTTCTTTTAGTGTCATCGATCCAATAATGGCTTCCATTTTAATTGTAATTTTGTCATCCATTTGAGCTTTGATATGGTCTGGTAATTGACCAACACCCGGTAGTTTAGCCAACATGGCGCCCATTCCACCCATATTACGCATCTGCTTGAGTTGATCTTGGAAGTCGTTAAAATCGAATTTGTCACCCTTTTTGAGTTTTTTAGCAATTTTTTCTGCTTTTTCTCGATCGACATTGCTTTGTAACTCTTCAATCAGAGAAATCACATCGCCCATGCCTAAAATTCGAGAGGCAATACGGTCAGGATAAAATGGTTCTAAAGCATCAGTTTTTTCACCCATGCCTAAGAATTTAATTGGTTTACCTGTAATATGCCGAATTGATAATGCAGCACCACCACGTGCGTCACCATCGACTTTGGTTAAAATAACACCGGTTAACGGCAGAGCCTCATCAAAAGCTTTAGCTGTATTAGCGGCATCTTGACCCGTCATCGCATCAACCACAAATAGGGTTTCAATTGGATTAATTGCTTGATGTAGTGCTTTGATTTCGTCCATCATGTCATTATCGACATGTAAACGGCCTGCGGTATCGACAATCAGCACATCAAAGAATTGTAATTTAGCATGGTTAATTGCTTTATTAACAATATTGACTGGTTTTTCGTTAATATCGGAAGGAAAAAATTCAACATCAATCGCTTTAGCTAAGGTTTCTAATTGTTTAATCGCAGCAGGACGATAGACATCGGCAGAAACGACGAGTACTTTCTTTTTCTGTTTTTCTTTTAAAAACTTCGCTAATTTCGCGACGCTGGTCGTTTTACCTGCACCTTGTAAACCCGCCATTAAAATCACAGCTGGGGGTTGGGTTGCCAAATTCAGTGAGCTATTGACTTCGCCCATGGCACGAGTGAGTTCATCTTGGACTATTTTGATAAACTCTTGGCCTGGTGTTAGACTTTTACTAACATCTAAGCCGACAGCTTTTTGTTTAACTTGATTTATAAACTCACGAACAACAGGCAAAGCAACATCGGCCTCAAGTAATGCCATGCGCACATCACGTAGTGCTTCTTTAATATTATCTTCAGACAGACGCCCACGCCCACTGATATTGCGAAATGTCTGTGATAAACGGTCGGTTAAATTCTCAAACATGTTAACTCTCAATAAATAAAAAAATTATGTTTATCATAGCAGAAATTTGTCAGAAGTCCCACGATCATAATCAAGTACAAACTTGACAGTAAATTAGGTTACTGTTGAAATGGCAATAGACAAAATAAATGAATGTATTGAGATGAATGATTAACCAGACAAGATGAAAAAGGAGAAAATCAAACATGGTAAAAAAAGTGATTAGTACCGATAAAGCGCCTGCTGCAATTGGTCCATATGTTCAAGGGGTTGATTTAGGTAATATGTTATTTGCATCTGGGCAAATTCCACTCGATCCTGTTACTGGTCAAATGGCAACGTCTATTGAGGAACAAACCAAACAAAGTTTAGCTAATGTTAAAGCAATTGTGACAGCTGCGGGTTATCAGATCAATAATATTGTCAAGACAACTATATTTTTAGCAGATATGAATGATTTTGCCGCAGTGAATGCTATTTATGAGTCATTTTTTACTAAGAACAATGCGGCATTTCCGGCACGCTCTTGCGTACAAGTAGCTAAAATACCTAAAGATGCAAAAGTAGAAATTGAAGTGATTGCAGTTAAATAAGCGTGACATATTCTGTTAGCACCATAAAGTGCTAATGCTTACGATAAATAAACTATAACTAATAGATTGAGCTAATTGCGTATAGATTGGTCTATTTTTATAGTTTAAGAATGAATATTTTGCCTTTATTTACTCAGTAAATATCGTTCTAATTATTTGTTGTTAAACTTTTATTTAGTGATTGATTGACAATTAAGTTGATGTAATAATCTACAACTATTAGTCAGTGTTGATTGTGTTAGTAGGTAGTCAATATGTTTGAAAAAATCGATTCGTATGCGGGCGATCCAATTTTATCTTTGGTCGCAGAATTTAATAATGATAATAGAGAAAACAAGACCAATTTAAGTATTGGCTACTATTATGATGAAAACAGTGTCGTCCCACAATTATCATGTATTAAAGCTGCTCGCGATTATATCTATCAGCATAATCAAGGTGCGCAGCTTTATTTACCGATGAGTGGATTGCCTGCTTATTGTCAAGCTATTCAAGTTTTGCTTTTTGGTGAAAATCACAGCGCTTATAAAGATAAGCGAATTGCAACTATTCAAACACTAGGTGGATCGGGTGCATTAAAAATTGGTGCCGATTTCTTATATCGCTATTTTCCAGATTCTCAGGTTTGGGTAAGTGATCCTACTTGGGAAAATCATATTGCCATTTTTAGTGGGGCAGGTTTTAAGGTCAATCAATACCCTTATTTCGATGATAAAACCTGTGGCGTAAAATTTGATGCTATGCTTCAAACTTTAGACCAATTACCGGCTAAAAGCATTGTTTTACTGCATCCTTGCTGCCATAACCCAACAGGTGCTGATTTAACGCACGATCAATGGGATAAAGTCATAGCAGTTTTAAAAAATCGAGATTTAATTCCTTTTATGGATATTGCTTATCAAGGCTTTGGTGAAAATATTGACGATGATGCATATGCGCTTCGAAAAGCCGCAGAAGTAGGATTGTGTGGACTTATCAGTAACTCTTTTTCTAAAACATTTTCCCTTTATGGTGAGCGAGTTGGTGGTTTGTCGGTTTTATGTGATAATAGCCAAGTCGCAAGTCATGTGCTTGGGCAACTTCAAGCGACCGTTCGTCGTAATTATTCAAGTCCAGCAGCTTATGGTGCACATCTTGTGTCTTATGTTTTAAATAATAATGATCTTAAAGCGTTATGGTTCAAAGAAGTGGCATCAATGCGTAATCGTATTGTGACAATGCGATCAACCTTAGTTGAATTATTAAAAAACAAATCGTTAGACCGTAATTTTGATTATTTAGTTAAACAACGTGGTATGTTTAGTTACACTGGATTTACCCAAAATCAAGTTACACAATTAAAAGATAACTTTGCTGTTTATTTGGTGGGCAGCGGAAGAATGTGTGTGGCTGGGTTAAATCACCATAACATTCATCGTGTGGCAGAAGCATTTGCTACACTAAAATAACAATGTAAATAATGAAAGGAGTATCAAATGTTGCAAAAAATGTTAATTATTGTGTTCGGTCTTGTAATGACAACATTAGTTACTGGATGTAATACAGTAAATGGTGTAGGTAAAGATGTTCAATCTGGCGGTAAAGCTATTTCAAATACTGCTGAAAAAGTTAGCGATAAAATGTAAATAAGACAAAGTAGTCTATTTGCAAGGTAAATGTGAAAACGGTTATTTTGTGAATATACTTAAGTAAAAATGAAGCGTCTTATTATTTTCGTCGTGTTTTTTTTACTTGTTGGGTGTGGTTCATTAAATTTTCGAACTGCACCCTCAGTTATGCATAATTGCCAATACTCAACTCGCGCAGGCGTTGAGTTTTCGTTAAATTTACTTCCTTCCAATAAAAAAAGTTACCAATCAATTTATATCGCGCAAAGTCGTGCTAGTAAGCATTTATCTTCAAGTTATGCAGGTATAAAAGGCAAGCTAACCGATCAGATTTTTACACGTGATTATCCTAAGGAAACTTTTTGGCGAACACAAAGTTTATTAGATAGGGCTACCTTGTATGATGACGGTTACGATGATCTTTATATTAGCCCTGCACAAAAACAAGAACGCGATCGCAAAGCAAAATTTGTTGTTAGACAAGCAGTTTTACAAAATTGCCAAATTGTTTATATTGCTATTGATTCTTTAGCCAAAGATAAAGATAACCCTTTATTAATTGAGTCTAATGAGATATCGATAAATAAATAGGCATTATATGAGAGAACAAAATTCATTGCGATATTTGTTAATCGACTGATAATAGGTTTTGCTTGGTTGACCTTATTTTATATCGTATTTGAGTAATTTTTTGTGAAATTGAGTTGCATTCTTACTTTATATTAATCATCTAATTCTCTCATTGGTTATCGTTGGATTTTTTCGCTAGCATCAAATGGCGATTTGTTCTTATTTAAGATAAACGATAATGGTGTCTATTGCTTGTTAAGCTGAAATAAGCCTTTGCTAATTTTGTTTAATATTTTTAGATTTATCTTAGATGTTTTATTGATATCTAATACCGTTCTGACTGATTTTGTATTACAATCTAAAACCAAAGTGGCTTATCTAATATCAAATTTTGTAGCAATAATTTATTTGAGTATTTCGATTGCTTGTATGCTAAAGTTTATACCAATCAAAAATACCTTTGTTAATCGCTGTTATAGTATTTATAGCTATAACAGCGTTGTCAGTTAATTTGTTTTTAAGGAAATAAAATGACACTAAATTTTGAACCATCAGTAAATGGAAAAGTAAAAAAAGCAGTTATCCCTGTTGCAGGGCTGGGTACTCGCATGTTGCCTGCGACTAAAGCCATCCCTAAAGAAATGCTGCCTGTTGTGGATAGACCACTTATTCAATATGTCGTTAAAGAATGTATTTCAGCTGGAATCACAGAAATTATTTTTGTAACGCACTCATCAAAAAATTCTATCGAAAATCATTTTGATACAAGTTTTGAATTAGAAGCTATGCTAGAAGCCCGAGTTAAACGTCAATTACTCCAAGAAGTGCAAGGTATTTTGCCAAAAAATGTGACGATAACCAGTGTTCGTCAAGGCTTAGCTAAAGGGCTTGGTCATGCAGTATTATGCGCTTACCCTTTAGTTGGCGATGAGCCATTTGCGGTCGTGTTACCGGATGTAATTATTGATGAATATGATAGTGATCTTAGCACAGACAATTTAGCAGCGATGATTAGTAACTATCAAGAAACCAAACGTAGTCAAATCATGGTCGAACCAGTGCCAAAAGAGTTAGTCTCTTCTTATGGTATTGTCGATTGCCGTGGTGAAGCGCTATTAGCAGGCAATACTGCTCAGATGTATAGTGTAGTTGAAAAACCGACCATTGACGCTGCGCCTTCTAATCAATCAGTTGTCGGACGATATGTATTATCTGAAAAAATCTGGCCATTACTTGCTAAAACGCCTTTAGGAGCTGGTGGTGAAATTCAATTAACCGACGCTATTGCAATGTTACTAGAAGAAGATCCGGTTGATGCTTATTGTATAAAAGGTCGTAGCCATGATTGCGGTAATAAATTAGGTTATGTTCAAACTTTTGTACAATACGCAATGCGTCACAAAAGTTTAGGTAATGATGTAAAAGCTTGGCTTAAAACGCTTTAATGTTTTTACTGTCATTAATGGATTATAAGAAAGGTGCACTTCGCACCTTTTTTATTTTGAATTTATTAATTGAGATGTACACAATTTGTAGATTTTCAATCTAAATGATTATTTATAGTCTACTCCACTTTATCATTAGTGTAATTTGTTAAAATATTGATTGTGTTTATCTCAGCTAACATTTAGCTTACTATTTAATAATAGCAACCTAATTAGGCATCTGTTGATTCATCTTCAAGTGTCACATTAGGATCATTATATACGTTCAAGTCCATCAAACCTACTTCACGATCAGTGGCAATCGCCGCGGTCATTGCACCAGATACATTGGCTAAAGTTCTGGCCATATCAATAATTGGATCAACAGCAAGGACCATACCAATCAACGGAAAATACTCAGCCATGCCCATTCCAGATAATACGACAGTTGCCGCAACGGTTGCGGTGCCAGGAATACCCGCAATACCGATTGAACCAATCACAACGACAATCACTAACATAATATAAAATTGAATATTAGTATCAATACCAACCATATGTGCAACCATGACTGCAAGTAATGCTGGAAAGAAGCCAGCACAGCCGTTCATCCCCATTGTACTACCAAGCGAGCAGACTAAATTAGCTGTACCGGTATTAACCCCCATTCTGACAGTTAATGTAGAAATTGTCATAGGTAATGTGCCAACAGATGACCGACTGGTAAAGGCTAATAGCCATGTACCCAACGCTTTTTTGATAAACGTTATTGGTGATATACCATGCGTTAATACAATAGCAACATGCATAATTAGCATAATTAAGGTCGCAACATAAATGGCAACGACAAAACTGGAAACTTGAATAATAGCCGGTATACCATTAGAAATGATGGTACGGGCAAGTAAAGCTATTACCGCGTAAGGCATGTATTTTATTACTGTCATAGCAATTGACATGACAATTTTGTATAGCGCTTCGATAAATGTTTTAAATAGTTCGATTGGTTTAGGATTTTTCTTTTCCATTCGATTGGCAGCAAGTCCCATCAAAGCAGAAAAGATGACTAAACCAACAATATTTTCTTTAACCATTGAGGCGATAATGTTACTGGGTATTAGGTTGATAAACGTATCAATTATATTGGTATATTGTTTTGCTTGAGCTTGAAGTTCTGATGCTTTGCTCATTTCACCGAGGGAAAATAGGTTGGCAAGTATAATACCCACCAAACAAGCGATAGCCGTAGTAAAGAGTAACCAAAAGATACCTCTAAAAGCAATCTGAGGGAGATTGTCTTTTCCGGAGAAATCAATGATGACTTTAACGATGGATACAAAGATGAGTGGAATAACTAGCATACGAATAAAGGCAATAAATGCACGCCCAAAAAGACCATACCATGTTGCTGTTTCTTGCATCCAAACACTTGATGTATCAGGAAATCCAGCAGCAGCTTGGATGCCTAAACCAAGTACTGCGCCAAGTATTAATCCGACTAACATACGAATCGAAAAATTGACTTTTCGGTTTTGTAATGGCCTCATTACAGCAAAAAAGCAGACAAGTAAAAGTCCAATTCCAATTAAGGTTTGGTAATGAGTTATGGATAAGAACTTTTCAAAAAAAGTTCCTTGAAAAATGGCATCTGACATAGTTGAACCTCGCCTTTGCTGATAAATTTAATTATCAAATAAAAAATGTAAATATATCGGTTATAAAATAAATTTCTGATTTAATTAATCTATCAATGGGTATATTTCAGTATTGTGTTTACTTTAATTGAATATTAATCGCTAATTTGCAATATAGTTGTTAGATAACCCTGATTGATTATGTATTCGCTATTTTGCGATGGATCCTGCGATATTTAAAACATCCCATGGTCTAGAAAAAGGAGGAGCATATAAAAAATCCAACATAGTTAATTCATCAATGGTCATTTTTGCCCATATTGCTGTTGCTAACACATTGACTCTTAACGCTGCTCCAACCCCACCGGCAATTTGTCCACCTAAAATAATACGAGTTTCGGCATGATAAATCAGTTTAGCGGTTATGCTGGTTTGCCCAGCAACGTAGTTGCTATGGTTTTTATCTTTTACTACAACGGTTTTATAGGCAATGGCTGCTTTTTTAGCATCATTTTCTGTAATACCTGTTCGACCAGCTTCAATATCAAACACTTTTAATGCTGATGTACCTAAGGTTCCAGGAAATTGACAGTGTCCACCGGCTAAATTTTCACCTACAACTTTGCCAAGTTTATTTGCTCCGGTCGCTAATGGAATATAGACCATATCATGGCTAACCTTGTGATAAAGTGCGGCACAATCGCCTGCTGCATAGATGTCACAAATATTGGTTTGACCTAACGCATCAGTAATAATCGCACCATTTTTTAAGGTACTAATCCCTAAATTGTTATAAATGCTGCTATTGGGTTTTACACCTGTTGCAATAATAACCATATCGGCTGGGTACTGGCCTTTATCGGTTATCACGTGGGTGACTTTATCTTGTCCACCAAAACCTAGTACTTTTTCTTGTAAATGTAAATCGCAATATTGCTTGATATTTTCAGCTATGATATCGGTAATTTGCGCATCGAATGCATCAACTAATACTCTATCATCCAATTGAATCAACTTAACTTTTTTGTTTAATGCAACAAGTGATTCGACCAATTCTAGTCCAATATAACCAGCTCCAACCACAATAATATTGTTAACTTGAGCATCATTTAGCGTTTTTTTAATTGCTTGACCATCATAGATATCACGAAGTGTAAAAATATTTTTGAGTTTATCATTTGAAAATGGTGGAATGATTGGACTTGCACCCACCGCTAAAAGTAATTTGTCGTAAGTGTCTTCAAAACAGTGCCCATTAGTCAGATCTTTTATCTTCAATTTTTTAGATAGAGTATCTATTGCAACAACTTCATGAAGAATTTTTATGTCAATACCGTCTTTTTCGAACTGTTGGGGTGTTCGTGATATCATTTCGTTGGCATCACTAAAGTGATCACCAATAAAGTAGGGTAAACCACAAGCACCAAACGATACGATATCGGATTTTTCATAAATACGGATAGTTGCCTTGGGATTGATTCTTTTAGCTTTTGCTGCGGCACTTGCTCCAGCTGCTTGAGCACCGATAATAATTATTTTCATCTATTTTTCCTTACTGCTAATAATATTGATATTTATTATCCTACCACACGTTAAATCAAATATTGTTGGCCGCTCATTATTTCGCATTAATTGTAATCAATTTCGAATTTATAATTGAAGCATATATGCGTTTTAAGTGATTAGACTTTTAATTAGTGGTTATGATTAATGTTTAACATTATGTCGACTAATTTAGGTTAAAGGATAGGTTTTATCACAATTAACCAAACTTTTTATTAATTCAATATGTAAACGAGAATCATTTAGTGCTGGAATATAATAGAATTGTTCACCACCAGATTGTAGAAATATTTGCCGATTTTCATCATCGATTTCGTATAGGGTTTCAATACAATCAGCGGAAAAGCCAGGGCACATGACTTGTACATGTTTGATACCAGTATTCGCTAGATTTTGTAGGATATCACTGGTGTTAGGTTCGACCCATTTTCCTTTACCAAATTTCGATTGATAAGCCATCTGAATTGATAAATCAAGACCACTTTGATGACATTTTTTTATCAATAATTCGGTAGTGAGTTGACAACGCTCAATATAATCTTCTTGACGTCTTTTGCGGTAACGTTCAGGAATACCATGATAAGAAAGTAGTAATACTTCCGGCTTTCCATTTTTTAAAATTGCCTGTTCAATTTGTGTATAAAGCGCGTGAATATAACATGGATTGTCAGCATAATCGCGAATATAGTTAATATTATTAAAATGACTATCACGTTTAATCATCTGTTTTAATTTATCCAATACTGCAAGCGTTGTCGTGGTAGAGTATTGTGGGAACAAGGGTAATACAGTAATTTTATTGCATGATTTAAGATTATTGAGTGCCGACTGCATATCGGGTTGAGCATAAGTCATTGCCAGCTCGCAGTGAGTTTCTGGTAGCTCATGTTGTAACTTGTCACATAATAATTGACTGTAGTGGAGTAAAGGCGAGCAGTTATTGACCCATATTTTTTTATAGTGATTTATAATATAGGGAACACGTTTGGGTAATATTAGATATTTTAAAATGGGATACCATAACAAATAAGGTAAATCGACCACATGCTTGTCCAATAAAAACTCTGTTAAATATTGTTTTATTGCATCTGGTGTTAATTTGCTAGGTGTGCCTAGATTCACTAATAATAAGCCTTGTTTTTTATCCACAAATCACCCTTCGATTAACAAAGATAATGGTTAATAATAGCAAGTAACTTAGCTAAAGCACCTTGATTTTGTTTTAACACATAGTGTGCTTTTTCGCCAATTTGCTTGCAGTGAGTTGGGTTAGTTAATAAATTATCAACGAATAAAGCCAATTTATTGGCTGAACTATCACTAATAATCATTGCATTATCAGCAATGAGCTGTTCACAAATAACGTTGAAATTAAAATAGTGCTCTCCGCTGATAATAGGAATATGGTGTAAAGCGGGTTCCAATGGATTATGTCCACCGTGTTTGACGAAACTACCTCCAACTACGGCAATATCGGCAATACCATAAAGCACCATTAATTCTCCCATTGTATCGCCTAAAATTATTTGTGTTTGGGGCGTTGGTATTTGTTGATTACTGCGTTTGATGTAATTAAAACCTTCATCATTAATTAACTTTTCAACAGTATTAAAACGTTCAGGATGACGGGGTACTAAAATTAATAAAAGATTAGCGTGTTTTTGCAGTAATAGTTTAAAAGCAGATAAGATAATTTCATCTTCACCAGTATGTGTACTTGCTGCAATTAATACCGGTCGATTTAATTGCCATTGTTGTTTTAATGCGATTATTTGTTGTTGCTGTTGATTTGTTAAGTTGATATCAAACTTGATACTGCCGGTGATGGACAAATGTTCTTTTGGCAAGCCTAGCGATATAAAACGCTCGCCATCTTGGTGATTTTGTACCGCGACAGTACTAATTTTAGCCAATAAGTGGCTAATCGTTTTTCCTAACTTAGCATACCTTTTAGCCGATCGCTCTGACAACCTAGCATTGGCAATAATCACTGGGATATGGCGTTTATAGCACTGGGATATCAAATTGGGCCAAAGTTCTGTTTCCATAATAATCACCAATTTAGGTGATACGATTTTAAGAAATCGATGTAATGCACAAGGTAGATCGTAAGGCAAGTAGACATGGCTGACACTATCTTTTAATAATGATTTTACTTGTTCTGAACCTGTTGGCGTCATTGTAGTAACAGTAATAGGTAAATCGGGATATCGCTGCTGTAACGCTTTTACTAGCGGAATGGCGGCAATGGTTTCACCAACAGATACGGCATGAACTAAAATGCCATTTGGTTTGACTTTGTGTTTACAAAAACCATAGCGTTCTAACCAACGTTTGCGATAAGCTGGTGCTTTACGGCTACGCCACAGTAATTTTATCCATATTAATGGTTGGATAATATATAACAGGACATTATATAGAATTTGCATAACAATTATCCAACATGTCTAATTATTGGGTTACATTAAAAAAATACTTACGATAATAAGTAAGTTCAGCAATTGAGTCGCGTATATCATCAAGCGCTTGGTGTGTACTTTGTTTACTTATTCCTTTTAATATCTCAGGTTTCCAACGTTTGGCTAACTCTTTAATAGTGCTGACATCTAAATAACGATAATGAAAGTAACGTTCTAAATTAGGCATGTAATTAAATAAAAAACGACGATCTTGTGCAATAGTGTTGCCACAAATGGGGGAGCAGTTTTCTGGTACCCATTGTTTTAAAAATTCGATGGTCTGTTGTTCTGCTTGCTGTTCATTGATTTGACTTTGACGAACGCGTTCAATTAAACCTGATTTTCCATGGGTATTTTTGTTCCAATCGTCCATCAGCGCCAGTTGTTCATCGGATTGATGTACGGCAATAACAGGACCTTCAGCAACAATGTTGAGATCTGAATCAGTCACAATTGTGGCGATTTCGATGATGCGATCAACAGTGGGATTCAGACCTGTCATTTCAAGGTCAATCCAGATAAGATTATTACTGTTAACTTGTGATGATGTAGTCATAATATGTCATAGAAATTTTCTTTTTAATGCTGACTAGTGTAGCATAACTGTCAAACTGTTTTAGTAAAAATTATTGACTGTGGCAAAAAATCAATTATCTCAAAATCAAAAAAGACGCATGGCTGCGAAACATCAACAACGTTTAGCCATAAAGTCAGATGAAAACTTAGCCAACTTCACGTCACCAAGTGATGGTGTGGTTGTTAGCCGTTTTGGTAAGTCTGCGGATGTGGAGGATAGTTTAGGCAAAATTTGTCGATGTAGTATTCGTCGAACTTTACCTTCATTGGTGACTGGCGATAAAGTGGTTTGGCGTGAAAGTTTAGAGCCAAATACCAATGGTATTATCGAGGCCGTTTACCCTCGCCATTCAGAGTTGGTTCGTCCTGATTTTTATGATGGTGTTAAGCCGGTCGCTGCGAATGTCGATCAAATCGTCATTATCTCAGCTGTTTTGCCTGAATTATCGCTTAATATTATTGATCGCTATTTAGTTGCTTGTGAGGCAACAGACATCACGCCAATTATTGTGTTAAACAAGATTGATTTGCTTACTGATTCACAACGTAAAGACGTTGAAAGTCAATTAGCCATATATCGCCAAATTGGTTATCAGGTGCTTTTTGTTTCTTGTCAAGATCAGCAGGGCATTATAGCGTTACAACAGACCTTACAAAATAAGGTATCTATTTTAGTTGGGCAGTCAGGGGTGGGAAAATCAAGTATTATTAACTTATTATTACCTCATCAATCGCAATTTGCACTCACAGGCGATGTTTCAGAAATATCTGGGCTTGGTCAACATACCACCACGTCAACGAGGTTATATCATCTGCCTAATGGTGGCGACATTATTGATTCTCCAGGTATTCGTGAGTTTGGTTTGTGGCATTTAGAACCTGAGCAGGTTATTAGTGGTTTTAAAGAATTTGCGGATTATTTAGGGGGATGCCAATTCCGTGATTGTGATCATTTAACAACGCCAGGTTGTGTGTTGCAACAAGCGGTTATTGATGGAAAAATAGCCCCTTCAAGGCTTGATAACTATCATCGAATTTTACAATCCATGAAAGAAGTCAAAGCAAAAACGAATAAAAATTACAAATAGTTATTTGGTTGTATTTGCCAAACATCAATTATAGAGTATGACATCATTTTAGTGAAAGTTGTTGCTCACATAATTTATACACTAAGTTAGTGAGCAACTTTTGAGTTTAGGCTATCGATTTTTAAGTGCAAAACCAATTGCTACATATGCCCAACCTTGGAATATAAGATCAATACCTAAAAACATGCCTAATACCCAAAGGCTGTTATATGGCCAACCTGCAAGTATCATAAATCCTAAAATTAATGTGATGATTCCTGAGGTTAAAACCCATCCCCAGCGTGGTAAATAGCGGTTGTTCATTGCCGCAAAGATTTGAGTAAAGCCACTCATAATCAGTAGAATAGAAACCACTAATGTTAACGCTGATGATACAGCGATAGGTTGGAAAAATGACATTAAACCAATAAAAATATATAAAACGCCCATTACAGCCCATAACGCTGATTGTCCAAAACCTTTAATATTAAAAGAGTGTACTGCTTGAGCAATACCTGCAATTAAAATTAATGTTCCAATAAAATACACTGAAAAGACAGTTGCGACGAATTGATAGCCTAGTGCTAAACATCCTAACACGATTAAAATTATACCAACTAAAATAAACCAGTTTGATTTTTGTTTGAGATTATTAATATTGTTTAAATCAGTTATCATATGCATTTCCTATATTGTCATGATTAATTTATGTTGTTGGGTATATGCCTATCAATAATTTTGCCAATAGCGATTGACGAAAAAAGATAAGCTATTACAGTTTAATACAATATACACAACAATGATTAGGGTTGAGTTTTGTTGTGTTTTTATAGCGTTAATATAATAAAACTAAATATAAAATTATTCTTTATCTTTCAGTGCTTCATCAAGTGTTGAGAAAAACATCAATTTATTTGGAACAGGTACAATTTTAGCTCGCGCTATTGTTTTTAGCGGCTGAAATTGTAATTCACAAATTGATAAATCAACCTGTTTTGGTAATTCATCAATAAAATGAATTAATGCATTTAATCCACCAGCATCAAGAATAGGCACCGCATCCCATTGTAATACAATATGCTCATAGCCATTTATTTTCTGGTAAATTTCCGAAAAGGTGCGCTCAGCAGCGGCAAAAAATAGTGGTCCATTAATGCGGAGAACTAATGTTTTTTCATTGGTTCGATTGATTTCAACCAAACGTGTCATATGTGCAATGCGACGCATAAATAGAATTGAAGCTAAGACTATGCCAAGTGTTATAGCAATCACCATATCAAATAATACGGTTAAAGACATACAAATAAGCATAATCAAAATATCATCTTTAGGTGCGCGTTTAATGATATAAATTACGCGTTGTACTGCGCTCATATTCCACGCCACGATTAATAATAATGCTGCCATTGCTGAAAGCGGGATATAAGATAAAAGTGGAGCAAAGCAGATAAGCGCTAATAAAACAATGATTGAATGTAGCATTGCAGCAACAGGGGATGTCGCACCCGCTTTGACATTGGCGGCAGAACGTGCGATAGCTGCTGTTGCTGAAATTCCACCAAAAAATGGCGCAATGATATTTCCCAACCCTTGACCGATCAATTCACTATTGGAATGATGTTTGGTATGAGTCATTTCATCTAATACTACAGCGCAAAGCAGTGATTCAATAGCACATAACATCGCCATAGTGAGTGAAATGGGGAGCAGCGCGGAGAGCGTAGACCAGTCTAAATTAAAATCCGTATATTGCCATGGCAAAATGAATTCAGGTAACACCGATGGAATGCCATGACCAATACTATTGTCGGCTAACGTATAAGTGAATCGAGAACCGATGGTTTCAATTTGATAACCAAATTGTTTAAAAATAAACATAACGGCAATACCAGCAATTAAGGCAGGTAAATGACCTGATATTTTTACTCGAAATTTTGGCCAGACAATTAAGACAATTAATGTCACGATTCCAACTAGGGTATCGGCTATGTTGATAGTGGGTAATGTTTTTGCTAATTCAATGACCTTTGTAATGTAATTTTCGGGCATGTGTTCGAGTGTTAAGCCAAAAAAATCTTTGATCTGCATGGTGGCAATAGTAATTGCAATACCAGATGTAAAACCTAAAACCACGGGTAGAGGAATATATTCAATTAATCGACCTAATCTTACAACGCCCATTAAAATTAGAAAAAAACCGGATAATAGTGTCGCTACTAATAATCCAGCTAATCCATATTGTAACGAAACTGGATATAAAATAACAACGAAAGCAGCAGTTGGACCCGAAACGCTATAACGCGATCCGCCTGTTAATGCAATGACTAATCCTGCAATAATTGCCGTATAAAGTCCATGTTGAGGCGGTACACCACTGGCAATAGCTAGTGCCATTGCTAGCGGAATTGCAATAATACCAACTGTAATGCCTGCAATAAGGTCTTTAAAAAAGCGAGTGAGGTTATAAGGGGTTGTTATACATGCCGAAATGAAAGCACAACAAATTTTAGTACCAGTAAATCCATATAATTTCATTAGTTTTTTTATCAATTAAGCAAAGGTTATTTTTAATGGGTAATAAGATAATCCTTTTTACAAAAATTAAAAAGAGATGACTTAAAATAATAATCTGTTTTTTGACCTTGCCATTTATAATAGGTAGAATAAAAATTAAATGATTTAATTCGACTGATCACAATACTATCTGAAACATTCAATTTGGCTACATTATAATTAAACGTTTATTGTGTTATATAAGTTAATTTTTTACTGAGAAGTTTGGTAAATAGATATTTAATTGTCAGGAGTATTTTTATGGATTATGCCAAAAAAATTTGTGCTCTGTGTTTATTTGCCTTTTCTTGTATGGGATTTGCCGAACAGCAAATAGCGGCAGGATCTAAAACTGCATATCATTTTGATTCGAAATACACATACACACCAGCGCCTGATGGTTACGATGCTTTTTATATTGATCATGTTGGGCGGCATGGATCGCGTTATATTAGCAAATCAAAATATGAAGATATTGCCTACCAAACTTTATTAATCGCTGAAAACAAGGGTCAGTTGACGCATCTTGGTAAAGATTTGCTTGACCAAATTAGCCGTATTACACAATTGAATAAAGGCCATTATGGCGCTCTAACCGATCTGGGACGACAAAATATTCGTTTAATCAGTCAGCGGATGTTGAATAATTATCCTTCTGTTTTTAAAGGTCAGAAAATTGAGGTTATCTCTTCAAGTTCACCCAGAGCTAAAGAGACAGCAAACATTTTTGTTGAAGCTTTTCATTCAAAATATCCTCAAATCAACGTCACGCAACAGCAAGAAGATCAACAAACATTATTGCGTTTTTTCGAGTATTCCCCCGCTTATGAGGAATTTAAACAAAGTAAAAAAGTGAAAAATGCAGTAAAATTGATTGAAAATATGCCAGATTCATGGGAGATGGGGTACCATTTTTTACACCGAATTTTTAGTGATGAGTTTATCCAAAAACATTTAGATAAAGGTCTTGAAATTAATGAAAATTCATCCATAAAATCAATGGATTTTGTTATTGCAGTTTATCAGTTGTATCAAGAATTACCCGCTTTTTCTCCACAATTATTAGCAGAAAATCATGTGGATCTTAATTCATTTTTTCATGAAGATGAAAAAACACAATTTAATAATATCGTTACTGTAAAAAATTATCTACAAATAGGTCCAGCCTTTGATGCAAATGGTATTCAGATTAAAATAGCTGCACCTTTACTATGGGATATGTTAAATACAGCAGATTTTGCCATAAAGAATAATAATATTGACGCTAATTTGCGTTTTGCCCATGCCGAAACCGTATCGCCTTTGGCGACTTTACTTGAAATAGAAGGGACTGCAACAGTTGCAAATCCGATAGTACAATATCCTTTGGTTTGGCAGGCAGATAAAATTATTCCTATGATGGCGAATATTCAATGGATTTTTTATAAAAGTAAAAAAGTAGATCAACCGATACTGGTAAAGATTCTGTTAAATGAGCAGGAAGTGCATCTTCCTGTCAAAACTGAACATTATCCTTACTACTATTGGGAAGATGTAAAACAATATTATCTTACTAAGCTAAATAAATTAGGTTTATCCCCTCAAGCATCAGCAATAGATATGTTAAAAAATTTAAGATGATTATAAAGGTGATAAATAATAATTTTACTGAAATTGTTTATTCGTCTTTTACGGTAAAATAATTCACTTTTTAGTTAATCTATTTGTTGAGGCATGAATAATATTTTAAGTCTGTAACCAAAAAGTAACCGGACCATCATTAATCAATGATACTTGCATATTGGCAGCAAATTGCCCAGTTTGGGTATTAATTTGTTTTTTACATTGCTCGACAAAAAATTGATAGAGTTTATTGGCTTCGTCGGGTTTTGCTCCCTTAGTAAAACTAGGTCGCATTCCCTTTTGGGTATCAGCAGCAAGTGTAAATTGAGAAACAACTAATACCTCACCTTTAGCTTGCTGAACATTCAAATTCATTTTTCCCTCACTATCGCTGAAAATACGATAGCCTAGAACTTTTTCACATAATCGAGTGGCTTTTTGTTGATCATCACCTTGCTCAACACCTAATAAAATAAGTAGGCCATGGTTGATTTGTCCAATAATTTGTTTATCAACAGTAACACTGGCTTGCGTAACGCGTTGTATTAAGGCAATCATAGATTTTATTATTCCACTTGAGACTGATTTTCAATAGATTGTTTTTGTTGGCGGTTATAGTCAGTCAATGTCGCGGCAAACTCTGCACCAAATAGCACAATACACCATGAACAGTAAATCCAAACCAACATAATAGGTATCGAAGATACCACACCATAAATCAATTGATAGGTAGGAAAAGAGCTAACATAAAGTGAAAATGCTCGCTTTCCTATTTCAAATAAGACTGCAGCGACGATTGCGCCAATAAATGACTCTTTAAAAGGGACAGATTCGGTAGGAATAATACTATAAAGTAACCAAAAACCAATAACAGAAATAAGAAATGGTAAAATGCTAATTAGTAGGTTACTGGTTATCGCTGTAGAAATCCATTTTAACGAAAAAATATATGAACTTATCGCTACGCTACTGCCAGCCAAAATAGGGCCTAAGGTTAATATTGTCCAATAAATGGTTATATTATAAATTAATGAGCGTTTGCGTTTTGTTTTCCAAATATGATTGAGAGCTGTGTTAATTGAATTGATCAATAATAACGATGTGACAATTAGTCCGATTATCCCAACCACAGTCATTTTCTTTGTATTGGCAATAAACTGTTCCAGATAGTTTTGGATAGTGTCACTGGCTGTTGGTACTAAATTACTATAAATTAACTGCTTCAATGATCGACTCACTTCACTAAACATTGGAAAAGCAGACAGTAAAGAAAAGATTACCGTAATCAACGGTACTAGTGCAAGTATCGTGGTATAAGCTAACCCTGCAGATGATGTCGTTAAACGGTCATGGTTGATCCGCCACCATAACATTTTTGAGAACAGTTGTATGTGCTTAAATGTTTTCATCGTTTTTATTTGTTAGAAACAACACAATTGTTAATACCATTACTGAGTAACGAGCTCATTGTTTTATCAGCCTCATTTTTGTTGGTAAAAGGTCCGACAGTCACACGATACAGTTGACCTGCAGAAATATTACCACTTATTCCTGTCATAGCAAGTTTGGCTCTTAGTGTATCAGCATTAGCTTTATCTTTAAAAGCTCCACATTGTAGTGACCATTTATTTGAGGTATTCACTATTTGACTTGTTTGTGATGGGGCTGAAGTCGTTGTTATTTGTGTGTTAGCATTATTCGTGTTATTGGTATTTTGTGTGGTTGTAACAGGACGTGAATTATTAACAAAACTATCGAGAATTTGTTGTCGTTCACTTGCAACAGAATTTGTTTGAGCGTTAGAGCTAGCATTTGGCGTTTCTAATTCTTTTAAATATGTCCATCTTTCTTGGGGTTGTTCTGGTAACGTGATTGCCGGAGGTTGAGTTTTCGCTTTGGGCTGTTCAGTAATTTGCGTAGGTTTATTATTTGAAACAAAGTAGAGAATAGCAGAGAACAGAATAATAATGATAATAGCTAATAATATCATTAAATTAGGCATATTTCGTGACTTATTTTTTTTAGATTGGCTCTTTTTTCTCACATAATCACGCTGAACCACAATAAACTCTCTTTGTTTTTATTTGTTATTGATAAATGATTAGCACATAAATAAAAAAAGTGGTTTTCACCACTTTTTGCTAGGTTCTTAATTAACTATAGTAACTAACAGAATAAAGTATTAAGCTAATGCTTTTATCTGTTTGATTAAATTCGCTTTATGACGTGCTGCTTTGTTTTTGTGGATTAGACCACGAGCCGCTTGACGGTCAATAACTGCTTGCATGTCTTTAAATGCTACTTCAGCTGTTTGTTTATCACCAGCTGCAACAGCTGCGTAAACTTTTTTAATATAAGTACGCATCATTGAACGGTTACTAGCATTATGTTTACGGCGTTTTTCGGATTGAACCGCACGTTTCTTAGCTGATTTGATATTAGCCAAAGTCAACTCCCAAATTTAGAAAAATTAGATATTAATAAGGCGGCAAAATATGCCTGATTTTCTTTCTTTTGTCAATGCTGTTAGATAAAAAAATTTTGTGGCTTTTCGATTAAGTATTTAACGTAAATGTTTACTATTTAAGCGTTAATGAAAGTAACCTAATCTTATTTTTTATGTTAGAATAATGTAAAATTTATTTTATTTATATTTCATAAGAGGATGTCTCATGTCTATTATTAGAATGCAAGATCTTGATCTAAAAGGAAAACGTCTATTTATTCGTTCAGATCTTAATGTGCCAGTTAAAAATGGTAAAGTAACCTCTGATGCACGTATTAAAGCATCATTGCCAACAATTGAAGAGGCAATTAAAAAAGGTGCTAAAGTAATGGTAACCTCGCATATTGGGCGTCCAACCGAGGGAGAATATAATCCAGAATTTTCACTGCAACCTGTTGTTGATTATTTAAAAGAACATGTTTCATTTCCTGTCCGCCTAGTTAAAGATTATCTTAACGGTGTTGACGTTAAAGAAGGTGAACTTGTTGTGCTTGAAAACGTACGTTTTAATGTCGGCGAAGGTAAAGATGATGAAGCTTTATCAAAAAAATATGCCGCACTTTGCGATATCTATGTTATGGATGCTTTTGGTACAGCACATCGCGCTCAAGCGTCTACTCATGGTGTTGGTAAATTTGCGCCAGTTGCTTGTGCAGGCCCATTATTAGCTGCTGAATTAGATGCTTTAGGTAAAGCGCTTGATAACCCAGCTCGTCCAATGGTTGCGATTGTTGCGGGTTCTAAAGTATCAACTAAGTTAACAGTACTTGATTCTTTATCAAAGATCGCTGACCAAATTATCGTTGGTGGTGGTATTGCGAATACTTTCATTGCTGCTGAAGGTTATAATGTTGGTAAATCACTTTACGAAGCAGATTTAATTCCTGAGGCAAAAAAATTAATGGCAAATTGCCATATTCCTGTTCCAACTGATGTGCGTGTGGCTACTGAATTTAGCGAAACGGCTACAGCCACTGAAAAATCAGTAAAAGATGTTAAAGAAAATGAACAAATTCTTGATTTAGGTGATAAATCAGCAGAAGCATTAGCTGATATCATCAAAAAAGCCAAAACTATTTTATGGAATGGCCCTGTTGGTGTGTTTGAATTCCCGAATTTCCGTCGAGGTACTGAAATTGTAGCGAAAGCTATTGCTGATAGTGCAGGTTTTTCAATCGCAGGTGGTGGTGATACATTAGCTGCAATTGATTTATTCGGAATTGAAGATAAAATCTCTTATATCTCAACTGGTGGTGGAGCTTTCCTTGAATTTGTGGAAGGTAAAAAATTACCGGCTGTTGCAATGCTAGAAGCGAGAGCTAAAGCGTAATTAAGACATTTAATAAAAAAGGATGAGCCAATCACTCATCCTTTACTTTTTATATAAATAAATTTATAGGTAATAAAATGGCTACAAAGATTTCTGATGTTGTTAAACCTGGTGTGGTAACTGGTGATGATGTGCAAAAAGTATTTCAAATTGCACGAGAAAATAATTTTGCATTACCAGCTGTAAACTGTGTTGACACTAATACAATCAATGCGGTTATTGAAACAGCAGCTAAAGTTGGTTCGCCTGTTATTGTGCAATTTTCTAATGGCGGTGCACAATTTATTGCGGGTAAAGGTTTAAAACTTGAAGGTCAAGAATGTGCAGTGTTAGGTGCTGTATCTGGTGCTAAACATGTGCATTTAATGGCTGAAAAATATGGTGTACCAGTGATTGTTCATACCGATCACTGTGCAAAAAAATTACTGCCTTGGGTTGATGGGTTACTTGATGCTGGCGAAACGCATTTTGCTAAAACTGGCAAACCACTATTTTCTTCTCACATGATCGATCTATCAGAAGAAACTTTAAAAGACAATATTGATATTTGTTGCCAATACCTTGCTCGTATGTCAGCAATGAAAATGACATTAGAGTTAGAGCTTGGTTGTACTGGTGGTGAAGAAGATGGTGTTGATAATAGCCATATGGATAGTTCAGCACTTTATACTCAACCTGAAGATGTCGCTTATGCTTATGAGCGTCTAAGTGCAATTAGTCCACGTTTTACTATCGCAGCATCATTTGGTAATGTTCATGGTGTGTATAAACCAGGAAATGTTAAGTTAACACCAAAAATTCTCGATAATTCACAAAAATATGTTTCTGAAAAATTTAGCTTACCTGAAAAATCATTGAATTTTGTATTCCATGGTGGTTCAGGCTCTACTCCTGAAGAAATTGCTGAAGCAGTTAGTTACGGTGTTGTTAAAATGAATATCGATACTGATACGCAATGGGCAAACTGGGCTGGTATTTTAGATTATTACAAAGCCAACGAAGCATATTTACAAGGTCAATTAGGCAACCCAGAAGGACCTGATGCACCTAATAAAAAATATTACGATCCACGTGTATGGTTACGTAAAGGACAAGAATCATTAGTTGCACGTTTAGAACTTGCATTTAAAGAACTTAATGCAATTAATGTACTTTAATTCTTGAATAACATTGTTATTAAATAAAAGCAGGCGGTAAATATTGCCTGCTTTTATGTGTAATAAATAAATCTTGCATTTATTAATCGATTGTAGGATAATTCTGCCCTCATTTAACTTAGGGGAGCTGTCTATTTATTAATAGAGGCGTTTGCACCCGAGAAAAGGAAACTAAAAATGGCAAAAAAAGTACAAGCTTACATCAAGTTGCAAGTTGCAGCTGGTGCAGCAAATCCTAGTCCACCAGTTGGTCCAGCACTTGGTCAACACGGTGTTAATATTATGGAATTCTGTAAAGCATTTAATGCAAAAACAGAAAGCATGGAAAAAGGTCTACCTATTCCTGTTGTTATTACAGTCTATTCTGATCGTTCATTTACTTTTGTTACTAAAACTCCACCTGCGGCAGTATTATTAAAGAAAGCTGCTAAAATCAAGTCTGGTTCTGGCGAACCTAACAAGAAAAAAGTAGGTAAAGTAACGAGTGCGCAAATTCGCGAAATCGCTGAATTAAAAGCTGCAGATATGAATGGTGCTACCATTGAAACGATGATGCGTTCTATTGAAGGGACTGCACGTTCAATGGGCTTGGAAGTGGAGGGTTAATTCATGGCTAAACTATCTAAAAAAGCTAAACTTATCCGCGAAAAAGTGAATGCGACTAAACAATATGATATCAACGAAGCAATTGCTTTATTAAAAGAACTTGCCACTGCTAAATTTACAGAAAGTGTTGATGTTGCAGTTAATTTAGGTATTGATTCACGTAAATCAGACCAAAATGTGCGTGGTGCAATTGTACTTCCACACGGAACCGGTCGTAGTATTCGTGTTGCAGTCTTTACTCAAGGTGCAAACGCTGATGCCGCTAAAGAAGCTGGCGCTGAATTAGTGGGTATGGACGATTTAGCGGATCAAATCAAAAAAGGCGAAATGAATTTTGACGTGGTTATCGCATCACCAGATGCTATGCGTGTTGTTGGTCAATTAGGTCAAATTTTAGGGCCTCGTGGTTTAATGCCAAACCCTAAAGTGGGTACTGTAACGCCTAACGTTGCTGAAGCAGTGAAAAACGCTAAAGCTGGTCAAATCCGTTACCGTAATGATAAAAATGGTATTATCCATACCACTATCGGTAAAGCTGATTTTGATGCAGATAAACTTAAAGAAAATTTAGAAGCATTACTTGTTGCGTTAAAACGAGCAAAACCTGCATCTGCTAAAGGTGTATTTGTGAAGAAAGTTAGCCTATCTACTACAATGGGCGCAGGTGTTGCTATCGATCAAGCGACATTAAATGCAACAGTTTAATTATTTCGATAATTAAAAAAAAATCGGTTGGTGTCTGGCCTTAACCAGACCCCGTCCAAGACCGTAGGTGTAATTGATATTTAATTACTTAATCTTCCTACGTAGACGGTGACAGAACCTGATAAGATATAATAGAGGGATTCTGCTCATCGTGGTTGTGCTAGCTACGTGTGTAGTTAGTTAAAATAAGTCTAGGCTTTGCCTAGTATATAATCCAGGAGCAATACCAATGGCACTAAATCTTCAAAATAAACAAGAAATTGTTGCTGAAGTTAATGAAATCGCCAAAGGTGCGCTATCTGCAGTTGTTGCTGATTCTCGTGGCGTAACTGTAGAAAAGATGACTGCATTACGTAAATCTGCTCGTGAAGCGGGTGTTTATATGCGTGTTGTTCGTAACACCTTATTACGCCGCGTTGTTGAGGGAACTCAATACGAGTGCTTAAAAGATGCGTTTGTTGGTCCAACTCTTATTGCATTTTCAAATGAGCACCCAGGTGCTGCTGCGCGTATTTTTAAAGCGTTTGCAAAAGAAAATGAAAAATTTGAGATTAAAGCCGCAGCCTTTGAAGGTGAGTTGATTACTGCAGCGAACATTGATCGCTTAGCAACATTACCTACTTATGAAGAAGCATTAGCTCGCTTGATGTCAACCATGAAAGAAGCCGCAGCTGGCAAATTGGTTCGTACTCTTGCAGCAGTTCGCGATCAAAAACAAGCTGCTTAATTGGCAGTGTGATTGTGAATATTATTAATTAAAAAAATTGTAAATTTGGGAAACTATATTATGTCTATCACTAAAGAACAAATTTTAGATGCAGTTGCTGAAATGTCTGTAATGGATGTTGTTGAACTTGTATCAATGATGGAAGAAAAATTTGGCGTTTCTGCAGCGGCAGCTGTAGCAGTTGCAGCAGCTGGTCCAGCTGAAGCAGCAGAAGAAAAAACTGAATTTGATGTAATCTTAAAAGATGTTGGCGCTAACAAAGTCGCTGTTATCAAAGCAGTTCGTGGTGCAACAGGTTTAGGCTTAAAAGAAGCGAAAGATCTTGTTGAATCAGCTCCAGCAACAGTTAAAGAAGGCGTTAGCAAAGCTGATGCAGATGAACTTAAAAAGGCACTTGAAGAATCTGGTGCAGTTGTCGAACTTAAATAAGTTTATCAATTGTAAGCTAAGTGGCTGGGGGTTTTTACCTCCAGCCTTTTTGCGCTGTAAAAAGTCAAAGAATTTTATTTGAAGACTATCAATAAAAAGTAATAAAGAAATAGTATATTTATTAAGCCTAATCAATTGATATTTATAGATATTTTCGATGAGGTGTCAGGCGTTCTTATTTGATAGATAGTAATACCCCTGATGAATATTTAATCATGCTAAAATAGCAGATAAGCAAGTTGAGGAACTAATGGTTTACTCTTATACCGAGAAAAAACGAATTCGTAAGAATTTTGGTAAACGTCCACAAGTCTTGGATATACCGTATCTTCTTTCTATTCAACTTGATTCGTTCCAGAAATTTATTGAGCAAGATCCAGAAGGTCAGTACGGCTTAGAAGCCGCTTTTCGTTCAATATTTCCGATAAAAAGTTATAGTGGTAACGCTGAGTTACAATACGTGAGCTTTAAAATGGGCGAACCTGTGTTTGATGTTAAAGAATGTCAAATTAGAGGGATCACTTACTCAGCACCGTTGCGCGTTAAATTACGTTTAGTTATTTATGATAAAGATGCGCCAGAAGGAACAGTTAAAGATATTAAAGAGCAAGACGTCTATATGGGCGAAATTCCTTTAATGACGGATAATGGTACATTTGTGATTAACGGCACTGAACGTGTTATCGTTTCACAATTACATCGTAGTCCGGGTGTGTTCTTTGATAGTGATAAAGGTAAAACGCACTCTTCTGGTAAAGTTTTATATAATGCGCGGATTATTCCTTATCGTGGCTCTTGGCTTGATTTCGAATTTGATCCAAAAGACAATCTTTTTGCTCGTATTGACCGTCGTCGTAAACTTCCAGCGACAATTATTTTACGAGCGCTTGGTTATGAAACCGAAGAAATTTTAGATATCTTCTTTGAAAAAACTATTTTTGAAGTTGGCAAATCAAAATTAAAAATGGATCTGGTTCCTGAGCGTTTACGTGGTGAAACGGCTCTATTTGATATTGAATCAAAAGGTAAAGTTTATGCTGAAAAAGGCCGTCGTATAACCGCACGCCACATTCGTGAACTAGAAAAAGATAAAGTAACTAAGATTGATGTACCAGTTGAATATATCGTTAATAAAGTATTAGCAAAAAATTATGTTAATGAAGAGACTGGTGAAGTTATTGCTTTTGCTAACACGCCAATTTCGTTAGAGCTATTGCTTGAATTAACCAATGCTGGCCATAAAAAAATTGAAACATTATTTACCAATGATTTAGATCATGGTGCATTCATTTCTGAAACATTAAATGTTGATTCAACTCGTGACCGTTTAGGTGCATTAGTTGAAATTTATCGTATGATGCGCCCTGGTGAGCCACCAACAAAAGAAGCAGCTGAAGCACTATTTGATAATCTATTCTTCTCTGACGAACGTTATGACTTATCAGCAGTAGGTCGTATGAAGTTTAATCGTTCTTTAGGGCGTGAAGATATCGAAGGCGAAAGCGTGTTAACCAAAGGCGATATCGTTGATGTCATGAAGAAACTTATCGCTATCCGTAATGGTCATGGCGAAGTGGATGATATCGACCATTTAGGTAATCGTCGTATTCGTAGTGTTGGTGAAATGGCAGAAAACCAATTCCGTATTGGTTTAGTTCGTGTTGAGCGAGCTGTAAAAGAGCGTCTATCTTTAGGCGATCTTGATTCATTAATGCCACAAGATATGATTAATGCTAAACCAATTTCAGCGGCAATTCGCGAATTCTTTGGTTCGAGTCAGTTATCGCAGTTCATGGATCAAAACAATCCATTATCTGAAATTACGCATAAACGTCGTATTTCTGCCTTAGGTCCGGGTGGTTTAACGCGTGAACGTGCAGGCTTTGAGGTGCGTGACGTACATCCAACTCATTATGGTCGCGTATGTCCGATTGAAACACCTGAAGGTCCAAACATTGGTTTGATTAACTCATTGGCGGTGTATGCTCGTACTAATGAGTATGGATTCTTAGAAACCCCATATCGCCGAGTCATTGATGGCGTTGTAACTGATGAGATTAACTATTTATCAGCAATCGATGAAAGTGAATTTGTTATTGCACAGGCAAACTCAAATTTAGATGATGATGGTCGTTTTAAAGAAGATTTAGTGACTTGTCGTTTAAATGGTGAATCTGGTTTATATAGCCCGGAACAAGTTCATTATATGGACGTATCAACACAACAAATCGTTTCTGTTGGTGCTTCATTAATCCCATTCCTTGAGCACGATGATGCGAACCGTGCCTTGATGGGTGCAAACATGCAACGTCAAGCAGTACCGACATTAAAAGCGGAAAAACCGTTTGTTGGTACAGGTATGGAACGTGCAGTTGCGGTTGACTCAGGTGTAACTGCTGTTGCTCGTCGAGGTGGTACTGTTCAATATGTTGATGCATCACGTATCGTAATCAATGTCAATGCTGACGAAATGTATGCTGGTGAAACAGGGATTGATATTTATAACTTAACCAAATACACCCGTTCTAACCAAAATACTTGTATTAACCAAATTCCATGTGTGGAGTTAGGTGAAAAAGTTGAGCGTGGCGATGTGCTTGCAGATGGTCCATCAACGGATTTAGGCGAGTTAGCACTTGGTCAAAATATGCGCGTGGCATTTATGCCATGGAATGGTTATAACTTTGAGGATTCGATTTTAGTCTCTGAAAAAGTGGTACAAGATGACCGTTTCACCTCGATTCATATTCAAGAGTTATCTTGTGTATCTCGTGATACTAAATTAGGTGCTGAAGAGATTACTGCTGATATTCCAAATGTGGGTGAAGCAGCACTTTCTAAACTCGATGAGTCTGGTATTGTTTATATCGGCGCTGAAGTAAAAGGTGGTGATATTCTGGTTGGTAAAGTGACGCCTAAAGGTGAAACACAATTAACACCAGAAGAGAAATTACTACGTGCTATTTTCGGTGAAAAAGCATCTGATGTTAAAGATACTTCATTACGTGTACCAAATGGTGTTTCTGGTACAGTTATTGATGTTCAAGTCTTTACGCGTGATGGTGTACAAAAAGATAAACGTGCACTTGAAATCGAAGAGATGCAGCTTAAACAAGCACGAAAAGATTTGACTGAAGAACTTAAGATCTTAGAAGCAGCATTGTTTGCACGTATTCGTGATGTGTTAATTTCTGGTGGTATCAAAGCAGATAAATTAGATGCTCTGCCACGTGAAAAATGGTTAACTATTGGGATTGCTAATGAAGATAAGCAAGCACAATTAGAGCAACTTGCCGAGCAGCACGAAGAAATTAAAGTTGAGTTTAACAAAAAACTTGAAGCTAAACGCATGAAGATTACTCAAGGTGATGATTTACAACCTGGAGTGCTCAAAATTGTTAAAGTTTATTTAGCGGTTAAACGTCAAATTCAGCCTGGTGATAAGATGGCGGGTCGCCATGGTAACAAAGGGGTTATCTCAAAAATCAACCCAATTGAAGATATGCCATATGATGACAAAGGACGTCCAGTTGATATCGTGTTAAACCCACTAGGGGTTCCATCACGTATGAATATTGGACAGATTCTCGAAACCCACTTAGGTATGGCGGCTAAAGGTATTGGTCAAAAAATTGATACAATGCTTAAAGAACAGCAAGAACTTGCTAAATTACGTGAGTTTATCCAAAAAGCATACGATCTTGGTTTAGGTGCTGCACAAAAAGTTAATGTTGCAGAATTTACCGATCAAGAAGTGATGACATTGGCACAAAATTTACGTAATGGTATGCCACTTGCTACACCAGTATTTGATGGTGCAAAAGAGCAAGAAATCAAGTCATTACTAGAATTGGGTGATTTACCGACTTCAGGTCAAATTACATTATATGATGGCCGTACGGGTGAACAGTTTGAACGTCCGGTAACGGTAGGTTATATGTACATGCTTAAATTAAATCACTTAGTTGATGATAAGATGCATGCACGTTCTACAGGTTCATATAGTCTGGTTACTCAACAGCCATTGGGTGGTAAAGCTCAATTTGGTGGTCAGCGTTTCGGTGAGATGGAAGTATGGGCACTTGAAGCTTATGGTGCTGCTTACACACTACAAGAAATGCTAACGGTCAAATCAGATGACGTAAACGGCCGTACTAAGATGTATAAAAATATTGTAGATGGTGATCATCGTATGGAACCTGCGATTCCAGAATCATTTAATGTATTGTTAAAAGAGATTCGTTCGCTAGGTATTAATATCGAGTTAGATGAAGAGTAATCTTCACTAACTAAAAATGATTTCTATTTATAGGGATAACTTATCAGCAATGATAAGTTATCTAATTGGTTTAACTCCATAGGAGCCAATTGTGAAAGACTTACTAAAGTTTCTAAAAGCACAAACAAAAACAGAAGACTTTGATGCTATCAAGATAGGCCTTGCTTCTCCTGATATGATTCGTTCATGGTCTTTTGGTGAAGTTAAAAAACCTGAAACAATTAACTATCGTACGTTCAAACCTGAACGTGATGGATTATTTTGTGCGCGTATTTTTGGACCCGTTAAAGATTATGAATGTTTATGTGGAAAATATAAACGTTTAAAACATCGTGGTGTAATTTGTGAAAAATGTGGCGTTGAAGTCACACAAGCTAAAGTGCGTCGTGAACGTATGGGGCATATTGAGCTTGCATCACCAACTGCACATATCTGGTTCTTAAAATCATTACCATCACGTATTGGTCTATTATTAGATATGCCACTTCGTGACATTGAACGTGTGCTTTATTTTGAATCATTTATGGTTCTTGACGGCGGAATGACAAACTTAGAACGTGGTCAAATCTTAACAGAAGAACAATATTTAGATGCGTTAGAAGAGTTTGGCGATGAATTTGATGCTCGTATGGGAGCGGAAGCTATTCAAGAATTATTACGTAATATTGATGTGCAAGCGGAATGTGAAGCACTACGTGACGAACTTTCAACGACAAACTCTGAAACAAAACGGAAAAAAATCACTAAACGGATTAAGATTATCGAAGCATTCATTCAATCAGAAAATAAACCTGAATGGATGATCTTAAACGTATTACCTGTGTTGCCACCTGATTTACGTCCATTAGTACCACTTGATGGCGGACGTTTTGCAACATCAGATTTAAATGATCTTTATCGTCGAGTGATCAACCGTAATAACCGTTTAAAACGTTTATTAGACTTAGCTGCGCCAGATATTATTGTACGTAATGAAAAACGTATGTTACAAGAATCTGTCGACGCATTATTAGATAATGGTCGCCGTGGTCGTGCTATTACTGGTTCAAACAAACGTCCATTAAAATCACTTGCCGATATGATTAAAGGTAAGCAAGGTCGTTTCCGTCAAAACTTATTAGGTAAACGTGTCGATTACTCGGGTCGTTCTGTAATTACTGTAGGTCCATATTTACGATTACATCAATGTGGTTTACCGAAGAAAATGGCACTTGAACTATTCAAACCATTTATTTACGGTAAATTAGAGCGTCGTGGTTATGCAACTACCATTAAAGCAGCCAAGAAAATGGTTGAGCGTGAAGATGCAATTGTTTGGGATATCTTAGATGAAGTTATTCGTGAACATCCAGTATTACTAAACCGTGCGCCGACACTACATAGATTAGGTATTCAGGCATTTGAACCTATTCTAATTGAAGGTAAAGCGATTCAATTACACCCATTAGTTTGTGCGGCATTCAATGCTGACTTCGATGGTGACCAAATGGCGGTGCACGTTCCATTGACGTTAGAAGCGCAATTAGAAGCGCGTGCGTTGATGATGTCAACCAATAATATCCTTTCACCTGCGAGCGGTGAGCCTATTATTGTTCCTTCTCAGGACGTGGTATTAGGTCTTTACTACATGACGCGTGACAAAATCAATGCGAAAGGTGAAGGCATGGTTTTAACTGGTCCTAAAGAAGCAGAAAAACTGTATCGTTTAGGTTTAGTTGAGTTACATGCGAAAGTTAAAGTACGTATAACAGAAAGCCAACGTAACAGTGTTGGTGAGTGGGAAGAAACAACCTCTGTGGTAGATACTACAGTTGGTCGTGCTATCTTATGGTTAATTATGCCGAAAGGTATGAGCTTCTCTGTGATTAACCAACCACTAGGTAAAAAAGCGATTTCTCGTATCTTGAATATCTGTTATCGTCAATTAGGTATGAAAGAAACCGTCATTTTGGCTGACCAAATAATGTACACTGGATTTGCTTATGCTGCTCGTTCAGGTGTATCAGTTGGTATTGATGATATGGAAATTCCAGCGAAAAAATCGCAAATCATCAATGAAGCTGAAATTGAAGTTGCTGAAATTCAAGAACAGTTCCAATCAGGTTTAGTTACCGCTGGTGAACGTTATAATAAAGTTATCGATATTTGGGCAGCAGCGAATGAACGTGTTGCAAAAGCGATGATGGATAACTTATCAACTGAAAAAGTGACTAACCGTGAAGGCAAAGAAGAAGTACAATCTTCTTTTAACAGCATCTATATGATGGCCGACTCAGGTGCTCGTGGTTCTGCCGCTCAGATTCGTCAGTTAGCAGGTATGCGTGGTTTGATGGCAAAACCGGATGGTTCTATCATCGAAACCCCAATTACGGCAAACTTCCGTGAAGGGTTGAACGTTCTTCAGTACTTTATCTCGACCCATGGTGCGCGTAAAGGTCTTGCCGATACCGCATTAAAAACAGCGAACTCAGGTTACTTAACTCGCCGTTTAGTTGATGTGGCGCAAGATCTCGTTGTTATTGAAGATGACTGTGGCACGTTAGAAGGTGTAGTAATGACACCCGTTATCGAAGGTGGAGATGTTAAAGAGCCACTTCGTGAACGTGTATTAGGTCGTGTAACAGCAGAAGATGTATTAAAACCAGGTAGTGCAGATATTTTAATTCCTCGTAATACACTACTTGATGAAAGTTATTGTGATTTACTCGAAGCTGAATCAGTTGATAGTGTGAAAGTCCGTTCTGTGGTTTCGTGTGATACTGATTTTGGGGTTTGTGCGAAGTGTTATGGTCGTGACCTTGCCCGTGGTCACTTGGTGAATAAAGGTGAAGCAATCGGTGTTATTGCAGCACAATCAATCGGTGAGCCAGGTACACAGTTAACCATGCGTACGTTCCATATTGGTGGTGCGGCATCGCGAGCGGCAGCAGAATCGAGTGTTCAAGTGAAAAACAAAGGTAGCATTAAATTAACCAATGCTAAATTTGTAACTAACCCAGATAAGAAACTGGTTATTACATCTCGTAATGCTGAGTTAACCATTATTGATGAATTGGGTCGAATGAAAGAAACTTACAAAGTTCCTTATGGTTCGATTTTAACCAAAGGTAATGGCGCAACAGTTGATGCTGGTGAAACAATCGCTAACTGGGATCCACATACCATGCCAGTTATCTCTGAAGCGAAAGGCTTTGTCAAATTTGTAGATATGGTTGATGGTCAAACTATTACTCGTCAAACCGACGAATTGACAGGTTTATCATCAATTGCAATTTTAGATGTGGCTGAACGTACTGGGGTAGGTAAAGATTTACGTCCGGCAATTAAGATTGTGGATGCAAAAGGTAATGATATTTATGTTGCTGGCACTGAAATGCTCGCGCAATACTTCTTACCTGGTAAAGCATTAGTCCAATTAGAAGATGGTGCTGAAATCAATGTGGGTGATACCCTTGCACGTATTCCACAGGCATCGGTTGGTACCAAAGATATTACCGGTGGTTTACCACGCGTTGCTGACTTATTTGAAGCACGTAAACCGAAAGAGCCAGCAATTCTTGCTGAAATCGATGGTATTATCTCGTTTGGTAAAGAGACCAAAGGTAAACGTCGCTTAATTATCACTCCACTTGATGGTAGTGATCCATATGAAGAGATGATTCCAAAATGGCGTCAACTTAACGTATTTGAAGGTGAACAAGTTGGACGTGGTGATGTGATTTCTGACGGTCCAGAATCTGCACATGACATTTTACGTTTACGTGGTGTTAATGCAGTGACACGTTACATCGTTAACGAAGTTCAAGAAGTTTATCGCTTACAAGGTGTAAAAATCAATGATAAACACATTGAAGTCATTGTTCGTCAGATGTTACGTAAAGCGACAGTTATTCATCCGGGTGGTTCTCGTCTACTTGACGGTGAACAACTTGAAGTATCACGCTTGAAAATTATTAATCGTGAACTTGAAGCACAAGGTAAAGAACCAATTGTTTACTTGCATGATCTGCTTGGTATTACTAAAGCATCACTTACTACTGAATCATTTATTTCTGCGGCATCGTTCCAAGAAACGACTCGCGTATTAACTGAAGCAGCAGTTGCGGGTAAAAACGACGAATTACGTGGCTTGAAAGAAAACGTTATTGTTGGTCGATTAATTCCGGCTGGTACGGGTTATGCTTACCATAAAGAGCGTTTACGTAAACGTGCAATGCCATCAACTGATGACATTCAAACAACTGTTTCTGCTGAAGAAGCAACAGCAAACTTAGCTGAATTACTTAACTCTGCAGCGGAAGAAAACAACAATCAATAATTGGTTGATTTAATTTTTAAAATAGCACGTGTAAACGTGCTATTTTTTTATCGGACATAAGTAAATTAAAAGGAGATATTTATGTATATAGTCATGAATCGTTTTAAAATTAAACGTGGTAGCGAAGATACTTTTATTGATATATGGCGAAATCGTGATAGCCATTTGAAAGAGATGAAAGGATTTAATCGTTTTTATTTCTTACAAGGAAAAACTGAAGAAAACTATACACTATTTTCATCTTTTGCAGAGTGGGAAACTAAAGCGGATTTTGACGCTTGGGTAAACTCTGAACATTTCAAACATACTCATCGAAATACCAATAATCGGTCAAATAATCATGATATCTATTTTGCGCCAGCAGAGCTTGAATGCTTTGAAGTGATTTTATAGCCAATAATCTGATTATAATTATCGGTAAAAATTAAAAGATTGTTATACTTATAATAAATGGCTTTGTGAGCAACCATTAATAAAGCAATGAAGTGTTTTGCATAAATTCCTTCGATTATACTTCGCAAGTTTGCGAAAACTCGATATAATATTTAACAGTTAATTTAAACTATGTGGTATGCAACTGAAATATAGTGAATGATAACAATCAGTTAGCGACATAAATTTTTGTCTTTATCTCTAATAATCTCATCTTTATCGATTAAGTTGTCTATTGTTGTTTTTACGCCATTTGCTTTTGTGCATTATGGTTATTTAAAGCAGTAACTGGATGTCAGAATAAGTTATTTTTCATCGTTGCTTAATTAATTAGTATTCACATTTAACCAAAGTTAAGTACTTTATAAGAGGTTTATAATGAAATCAAAATCTTTGTTAGTTATTCTTGTACTCATTATTATTGGTGGATTTATCTTTTTTAAAGATTATAACAGTATTCAAACTCAAGATGAGGCGGTTGCAGCTTCTTGGTCAGAAGTTATTAACCAATATAAAAGACGTGCTGATTTAGTGCCCAATTTGGTTAATACAGTAAAAGGTTATGCAACTCATGAAAAAGAAGTATTAACACAAGTCACTGATGCACGAGCTAAAGTTGGATCGATTCAAATTAATGCTGATCAGTTAACGGATCCTACTTTATTTTCGAAATTCCAACAAGCACAATCCGATTTAAGTTCAGCATTAAGCAGGCTTATTGCTGTAAGTGAGAATTATCCCGATCTTAAAGCTAATACACTTTATCAAGATTTGATGAGCCAACTTGAAGGTACAGAAAATCGTATTACAGTAGCAAGAGGACGCTACATTGAAACGGTTAAAAATTTTAACAGTTATATCCGTACGCTACCAACTAAATGGGTTGCAGATATTTTAGGTCAACAACCTAAGCAACAATTTACGGTTGATAATGAAAAACAGATCTCTGATGCACCTGCTGTCAATTTTGGACAGTAAATATAAATGAAAAGGTTATTTGTATTCAGCGTGCTATTGATGATCAGTTGGCTGAGTTATGGGTTAACTGAGATCCCCGTATTTAGCCAACGTGTTATTGATATCACGCATACCCTGACATCGTCACAAATTGATAAGCTAGAATCAAGTTTAATTGCGTTTGAAAAACCACGTACTGATGGTGCACAAATTGCGGTATTGATGATAGCGAAGCTTGATAATGAAACGATTGAGCAATATGCCGATAGGGTTTTTATTGACTGGAAAATTGGTAAAAAAGGTCGTGATAATGGCATATTGTTACTGATCGTTAAAGATGATAAACGTATGCGTATCGAAGTCGGCTATGGTCTTGAAGGCACCATTACCGACTTGATTGCTAGCCACATTATTCGTGACCAACTTGCACCTCAGTTTAAACAACATAACTATTATCAAGGCATATACGACGCTTTAACCGTATTAAGTCAAAAAATCGATAATTCAGACACTACAACCGATGATGACTCACAACAGAATCTGAATTCATTGCTAGCAAGTGACTTTGGCGCAACTGTTTTTAATTATGGATTAGTCTCATTTTTTATCTGTTTTGTCATTGCTAACTTCATCTTATCTAACTCAGGCAAAATCAGTGCAAAACGAAGTTTAAGCACAGGATTACTCAATGGACTCTCTGTTGGCGGATTTACATTATGGCATGGCTATCCACTATATATTGCATTACCACTATTATTTTTAGCTTTTGTAGCAAGTACCATTTTAAGTGGTATTTTAATGGCTAAAGGAAGTGGAGGGGGCATTAACCGACGCGGTGGTGGCGGAGGTTTTGGTGGTAATAGTGGTGGTTTTGGTGGTTCTGGCGGATTCGGTGGTGGAGGTGGCGGACGCAGTGGTGGAGGTGGTGCTTCTGGTAGTTGGTAAAGATTTTAAGGGCGCTATACATAAAGGTATAGTATTTTTTAAATTTCTTAAAAGAGATTTTTTGTATGGTAGGATTTCGGACGTTTGCACCGAAATGAAAAAATCACAAAATTACTCACGTCCGAGATCCTAAAGAACAAAAATCAAAAAACGTTGTCAAGAATTTTAAGGAAATAAGTACGTTTCAGTATAGCATCCTACCCTGAATTTAAGCAAAACCACAAAAATTCCAAAACTTTTGCGTATAAAATCCCAAAAATAAAAAATCTTCACTTCTCTCTCTATGTATCATTTTTATGATCAAACTCACAAATTTAACAATCTGTTTATTCTGGCTTAATTTAATTTTTCCCTCTATAAACGCAGATGACGCCATTTATTGCGATAAATGATAATTAATTTCCTGTTGTTGACGGAAAAAGTCTCTATCCACGTTAATTGTGGTTTCATTTACGCTTAATCCATGCTTAAAAAAGAAGAGAATTATGTGTGTTATGTCATCAATAAAGTTTCGCATGATCGAGGATAATCTTGAACCAGAATTAGTTACATCACAAATTATTAAAATTATAAATGGCTGGTTGATTGAACAGCAAATTACGCAAAATGATGTGCAAAAGGCTATGTTACTTTCGCACGTTAAAGCTATGGTGCAACGGGCAAAAACACTTGAAAAATTACCAGAAATTGATCCAAGCTTATTTGATGAACTTTCACAGGAATCTTTAGCGCTAGCTCGCAGAACAGTAGAATTATTTGATAATTTGCCAATGGAAGAAGCCTATTTATTGGCTGTGCATTATGAGGTAGCTAAGGCAAATTGAAAAGATTACTAGACAATTAAAAAACAATAATTAATAGGAGAAATAGTATGACTGAAGTAGTCATTGTTATTGGCGATAGGATGGGAAAAGGGCAAAAGATTGCCGAAGGAATTAACTCTGTAGAAGGTTGTAGGGCAATTGTTATTCCTGGTATGGCAGCTGATATGAAGTTAGGTGATGTCATGAATGAGAAGCATGCTGATTTGGGCTTATCGTTTTGCGGTAGCGGCGGCGCAGGTGCGATTACTGCACAAAATAAATATGGCTATTCACAACGCCATGGTATGCGATCAATAGAGGAAGGTGAGACCGCAATTAATGATGGTTGTAAAGTTCTTGGTTTTGGTTTTATGGATACACAAGAGCTTGGCAAGCGTATTGCACAAGCATTTTTGAAAAAAAATCCACGTCCATAAGTGCGAAGATAAAAATGAAAAAAACACAACAGTTGTCTGTCAGGGTAAATGGTAAAGGTGAATCTAAACAACGGGCATTTGCAATAGCATTAAGCCAGGTTCAAAAAGAGGTATTTAACCATATCGGCGATATTGTATTACGTATTGAACCACAAGATATTCAAGTTGTATCAGCAAAACAAATGATAACAACTGAGCGCTTTTTGTTTGTTTTTCTGCCAAGGAAAAGAACCCTTTACGACATCACTCTTGATGTCTCTGTTAATGTAAGTTTCGTTAATCTTGCGGATATTGAATTTAAATCTGAATAACATAACGTATAAGGGAAATGATGGAAATTCTAATTATTGCATTAAAGTCTATTATTATTGGTGGACTTTGTGGTTTTGGCGTTGGTGCCGGGGCTGCTCGAATGTTTCATGCGCCAACCTATCAAGGTATGGGGGCTTTTCGAACACTTGGCGAACTTAATTCTTGTGAAGGTGATCCTGCGGCGCATTTCTCATTTGGTCTTGGTTTCTTTTTTAATGCATGGGCATCATCAGTGGCTGCGGGCTCTTTTACCCAAGATGTCGATCACCGAATTATTCCCAACTGGGGAGCATCGTTACTGATGATAAAAAATCGTAATCTTGCCGAAACGCTACATGATCCTAAAAAAATGGCATTAGCTTGTGCATTTGTCGGCGTAATTGTGGTGTTATTTTTAAATACCACCACTTCTGTTATTCCTGATTCCCTAAAAATTACCGCGACGAAAGTATTAGTCCCTGCGGCAAATCTGCTTGTGGCAACCGTAATGCCTGTTATCTTTTGGTTGGCAGCGTTAGATGCTGGTCGTCGTAGTGGTTTTTGGGGGACATTGTTTGGTGGACTTGCTCAATTGATTATGGGTAATGCTGTACCGGGCTTAGTTTTAGGTATCCTAATTGGTAAAGGCGTAGATGACAGTGGCTGGAATCGTGTTATGAAGATTATGTTAGTTGCGATCATTGTTCTATTTGTGATGAGTGGATATTTTCGCGGTTTTGATATGAAGATGATAAATTCATTTCGAGATGGTCTGTCTTATTGGTTTAAATAATATAGGGAATAACACATTATGAATACTCAAACAACCATTAATAAAAGTTTTTGGTATGCCGATTGGTCATTCCCGATTATTTGTGGACTTTTATCAGCAGGTATTTTTGCTGGAACGCATACTTTTTATGTATATGGTATAGGTGCATTTAATGAGATTGCGTTTGTTGCAATGCTCAAATCAGGAATGACAACCGGTGATTATGGTGCAGTTGCAGCATTTGGCGCTAGTTTTTTGTTTGCCCGCGTTATTGAAGGTTCATTAGTTGGCATATTGGATATTGGTGGCGCTTTACAAACAGGTATTGGATTAGGTGTACCAGCATTATTGTTAGCGGGTGGTTATACCTTTCCTGTTGAAAACTTTTTAGCTGCATTAGTGACAGGATTAGTGTTAGGTGCAATGATTGGCGCCATTATTATTCTTATCCGAAAGTTTACTGTTAATAGTGGCAGTGGATCGACTTTTGGTGCTGATGTGATGATGGGTGCCGGTAATGCTTCTGGACGATTCTTAGGACCAATGATTATTTTATCAGCTATGGTAGCTTCAATTCCTATTGGTATTGGCTCTTTACTTGGTGCATTACTTTTTTATGTATGGAAAAAGCCAATTACAGGTGGTGCAATTTTAGGTGCGATGATTTTTGGTGGAATATTTCCAATTGTCTAATGTTAACTCTCCGCTGTAGTTGGTTAAATTACAGCGGATTTGGAACAACTTATGTATGATTTAATTATAAGAAACGCCATATTAATTGATGACTCGATAACCGACATTGCTATTTATCAAGGAAAAATTGTCAAAATAGACAGTGCCATTTCAGATCCAACTATTCGCATTTTAGACCTAAAACAGAAATATTATGTCAGTGCCGGATGGATCGACTCTCATACTCATTGCTTTGCACGTTCACCCATCTATCATGATGAGCCTGATTTAATTGGGGTTAAAGCGGGCGTAACTTCTGTTGTGGATGCAGGTAGTGTTGGTGCACTTGATGTTGATGAATTCTATCAATTAGCTCAGCAAGTGCAGACTCATGTTTATTCATTTTTGAATATTTCAAAAATTGGCTTAATCAGACAAAATGAACTTGCCGATATGCAAGATGTTGATGTCGCGTTATTTGACAAAACTTTAGCTAAATATCCTCATTTTATTATTGGAATAAAAGTTAGGATGAGCCGTAGTGTGGTGGGTGAAAATGGTATTTTACCATTAATCAAAGCGAAAGAGATGCAGAAAAAGACCGGTTTACCACTGATGATTCATGTCGGGAATAATCCGCCAGAACTAGATGAAATTGCCGATTTATTAACTAAAGGCGATATTATTACTCACTGTTTTAATGGTAAGCCAAATCAAATATTTGATAAACAAAACAATTTGCGAGATTCAATCAAACGCGCTATTGAACGTGGCGTAATTTTAGATATTGGCCATGGTGGAGAAAGCTTTAGCTTTGCTGTTGCCGAGCGTGCTAAGTGCTTAGATATTTATCCTAATACAATTAGTTCCGACATTTATTCTAAAAATCGTTTACAAGGTCCCGTATTTAGTTTAGCAAATGTGATGACCAAGTTTATTTGTCTTGGTTATAGCCGAAAAAAAATTATTGATAGTGTTACTCAAAATGCGGCACAAGTTTTGCGTCTTAAAAATAAGGGCAAGTTAACAGTTGGTTATGATGCTGATTTGACTGTTTTTGATATTAAACAACAAGCTATTGAGTTAGCTGATTCAGAAGGTGAAGTCAGACGATGTCATGAACAATTCGTGCCTTTAGCATCGATTGTTGCTGATTCGACAAAACATTCGTTATACATAGAAATAACAGAAGAAGGTAGTAAAAATGCGCTCACAATCTCAAACTGAAAAAGACGTTTATAGTCAATATCATTTAAAAAAGGTCATTAATGCGTCAGGGCGTATGACTATTTTAGGCGTTTCAACACCAAGACCTGAAGTGGTGGATGCGGTATCGCATGGTTTAAGCGAATATTTTGAAATCAAAGACTTAGTTGATAAAACTGGGCAATATATTGCCAAATTACTCAATGTCGAAAGTGCAGTCGTGGTTTCATGTGCGTCAGCAGGTATAGCACAAGCTGTTGCAGGGTTAATTATTAAGGATGATCGCGATCTATTATTTAATCTCCATTCGTCTGATAAATATGTACCCCGTGAAATTATTGTTCCTAAAGGGCATAACGTCAATTTTGGTGCACCAATTGGGACAATGGTGTCTTTAGGTGGCGGGATTGTCGTTGAGGCAGGTTACGCGAACGAATGTAAACCCGAACATATCGAATCATTAATTAATGCTGATACAGCAGCCATTTTATATGTTAAGTCACACCATTGCGTGCAAAAAAGTATGTTAACAGTTGCACAAGCAGCTACCATTGCCAAAAAACATAATATACCACTGATTGTTGACGCTGCCGCAGAAGAGGATTTATATATCTATTATCAGCAAGGAGCTGATTTAGTTATTTATAGTGGTGCAAAAGCAATTGAAGGACCGACAAGTGGTTTAGTGATTGGTCGTCATCAAGCAATTGAATGGTTAAAACTTCAATCTCAAGGCATTGGACGCCCAATGAAGGTGGGGAAAGAAGGTATTTTAGGTTTAACTAAAGCCATTGAACTTTATGTAAACGATCCTAAGCAAGAAACTGGTCAGCAAATGGTGAGTAAAATGACCCCATTTATTGATAATCTTAATTCTTTACCTGGCGTATTAGCCAACGTGGTTTGGGATAGTGCAGGGCGAGATATTGCTCGTACAGAAATCGCATTTGATAGCACTGTAATAGGTAAAAGTGCTATCGAAATAGTTGAATTAATGAAGCAAGGTGAAATTGCTGTTTATTTTCGCGAATATAAAGCTAACGAAGGTAAAGTTGATGTTGATGTACGTAGTGTAACTTCTGCTCAACTTGACATTATTTATAATAAAATTAAACGTATTATACTAGGAGTAAAATAATGCAGTTGACACCTAATTATTATAATGATCGTGTCTGTTTAAATGTTCTGGCTAACTCAATTGATAATGCTAAAGCCGTTTATGAAGCAGCACAAACTCATGTTGTAGTTGGTATTTTATCGAAAAACTATTGTGATAATCAATCAGCAATAACCGATATGAAAAAATATGCGCAAGCAATTGATAATGCTATTTCAATAGGGTTGGGCGCTGGCGATCCGAATCAGTCAGATATGGTTTCACAGCTTGCGGCAGTTCTTCAACCACAACATGTCAATCAAGTCTTTACTGGTGTGGGAGCTAGCCGTGCTTTGTTAGGTCAAAAAGAGACTGTGATTAATGGCTTAGTATCACCAACGGGTAGAATTGGATTGGTCAATATTGCTACTGGCCCGTTAAGTAGTAAAACCATGACGGGTGTGGTACCGATTGAAACAGCAATTGCATTACTTAAAGATATGGGCGGAAGTTCAATTAAATTTTTTCCAATGGGTGGATTAAAACATCGAGCCGAATTTGAATATGTGGCAAAGTGTTGTGCTGAACAAGATTTTTATCTGGAACCCACAGGGGGAATCGATTTAGACAACTATGAAGTCATTTTAAAGATAGCTTTAGATGCTGGTGTGAAAAGGATTATTCCACATATTTATAGTTCTATTATTAATCAAGCGACAGGAGAAACGCGCACTGCTGATGTTGAAAAACTTTTGGCAATTACACAAAAATTGGTAGGATAAATAATGTCATCTAAAGTGCTGTTTTCTCATCAGCGATTAGCGTATTTATTTGATACCATAAAAAACGAAACGCTGCCCCAACAGGAACTCGCTAACCGTTTTTCGGTATCTACTCGTACTATTCGTACTGACATTTCAGCACTTAATGATATTTTACGTCATTATGGCGCGCAAATTGATTATACTAAAAATATTGGTTATCAACTGCTAATATCTGATGCTAAACGTTATGCAGCTTTAACTAATTCACATTCAATAGAAAATATTCCACGAACAAGCAAAGAAAGGATAGTTGCTTTAATAATCGCTTTTCTAACACAATCTAATTCTGTCAAATTAGATGATATTGCTGATAAATGGTTTTTAAGTCGTAGCACGTTGCAAAATGATGTGATTGAAGTTAAACAATATTTAGATAAGTATAATTTGCAATTAGAAAATCGCCCCTATTATGGTATGCGTTTAATTGGCGAAGAGCCTTCCATACGAGCATGTTTAACCGATATTTTATGGCAACGATATATGGCGGAAGATACCTTAACAATTGGTAGACTTCAAAAGCATATATTGAATGATATTGAGTTGGATTATTTAGAAAAGGTATTGCAAGATCAAATTGAGCGTTTTGAGTTAAAATTAAATGCTGAAGGAAAAAGTTATTTACTCTATAGTTGTGCTGTTTCAATTAGCCGAATTACGCAAGGTTATGAGTTAATTGATTATCAAATAGATCAGATTAATAGTACTGTTATTGGCGCAGCTCAAGAGATTTCTGAAGAGTTTTCTTATTTTCTAGGTAGTGTACTTTCTCAAGCTGAGTTGAATTATTTATGCGTTCAAATCATGTCTCGCACCATTATTGATTCGCCAAATCAAGCAAAAAGTTTAGCGCTTGTAAAACATATTTTATCTTATATTAATCATACTTATCACTATAATTTATTGAAGGATGAAAAATTATTCGAAGATATGTCAATCCACGTTTCATCGATGCTATCGCGCGTGAAATATCAAATTCGTACAACAAATCCTTTATTGCAAGAAATAAAACAATATTATCCGTTTGCTTATGATATTACCTTATCAGCACTAGCAAATACGGAAAAATATACCGAATCCAAAATGACCGAAGATGAGATCAGTTACTTGGCTGTGCACATTGGTGTCGCATTAGAACGTAATTATAGTGCTGGTCATGAAAGATATGCTCAAATACTATTAGTGAGTGATCTTGGTAATGCAACCTTACGTATGATTGAATCAAAAATTAAGCGTGATTTTCCACATATTCAAATTAGTCGTATACTTTCATATCGAGAGTATGAGCAGTTAACAAATATTGAGGAAGATTTTATTGTCTCAACCGTACGCTTAACTGAAAAAGATAAGCAAATTGTTAAAATAGCGCCATTTCCAACTGCCTATCAACTCGAGCAATTAGGGCGATTGGCTATGATAGACAGAACAATGCCCTATATGATCGAGCGTTTTTTCGACAAAAAATTTTTTCTTATCATGGATAAACCAATAACACAATCAGAACTTTTTAAAGTGGTTTGTCATCGTTTAGAAAAGCAAGGATATGTCGATGCATCTTTTTATCATTCTGTCATTGAACGTGAAGCGATTGTTTCAACATTATTAGGTGAAAATATTGCTATTCCTCACTCAGTAGGTCTGTTGGCCAAAAAGACGGTTGTGACAACCATATTAGCGCCACAAGGAATTTTATGGGATAAAAATGAAGTCGCACACGTCATTTTTTTATTAGCAATTAGTAAGGATGAATATGAAGATGCGATGCGAATTTATAATTTGTTTGTCAATTTAGTGAAGGAACGTTCAACCAAACGTTTATTAAATAGTAAAACCTTTGAAGATTTCCAAGCTATTGTCAAAGATAGCTTTGGACGATTGTCTTAAACTGTCATTGGTATTGTTAATAGTCGAAATTGCATTTTTTTATATTAAACTTTTTACGAAATTAAAATAAATATATTTGATAAAATATTAAGGGAATAATCAATAACTAATACAAATAATATTAGTTGCGCCCATTGACGAAATGGTCATTTAAAGGTAAGATGCGCGCCTTACGGCATTGTGTAGTTTTTAACTACATAAAATAATTTTCAAGGTAGCAAGCTTATCTTATGCAAAATAAATTGCCATTAACAATTGACCCTGTCAAAGCGGCACAAAAACGACTTGATTATGTTGGATACTATCCAGCGCAAAGTGCAACAAGGGTTGAAAGTCTGAAAAGCGATATTGAGTGTAGTTTGTCTTTTTATTATGATGAGCAGAAACTTTGTGTTATCGCAATTGATGCAAAAATAACGTTGGAGCTTATTTGTCAACGTTGTTTCAAACCTTTTATCACTGAAGTTCATGTGATGAATAAATTTAGTCCTGTTAAGAGCGATGCTCAGGCAGAGGCGTTACCGGAACATTATGAACCCGTTTTTATGAACGAGTTTGGCGAGGTCGATATATTAGCGTTACTTGAGGACGAAATTATTCTCTCGTTACCAATTGCGCCGGTACATGATAGTAAACACTGCGAAGTGTCAGAGGCAGATATGGTATTTGGTGAAATTCCTGTTGAGAATGAAAAGCCGAATCCATTTGCAATTTTAGTTAGTTTAAAGAATAAGGGGTAAATCCATGGCTGTTCAACAGAATCGTAAAACTCGTGCAAAACGTGGTATGCGTCGTTCTCATGATGCATTAACTGCTGCTAATATCTCAGTTGATGAATCAGGCAAAACACATTTACGTCATCACGTAACCGCTGATGGTTATTATCGTGGTCGTAAAGTGATTTCTAAATAATTATTTAGTCATTAGAAATCTTCAGGTGACATTTTGGATAATCTAACCATTGCGTTAGATGCTATGAGCGGGGACTTTGGTCCTCGTGTGATTGTTCCTGCTGCAATACAAGCACTAAATTGTTATCCAAATCTCTCTATTTTTCTGGTGGGTGATCCGGCAGAAATTAGTCTTTTTTTATCTAAAGAAAATGCAAAGTTTGTCAAGCAATATCAACAAGACCATCGACTAATGTTGATCGAATCAACATCTGTTATTGCTAATGATATGAAACCTGCTTATGCCATCCGGCATAGCCATGGCTCATCAATGAGAATAGCGCTAGAATTGGTTAAAAATAACCAAGCTCAAGCTTGCGTTAGCGCTGGTAATACTGGTGCATTAATGGGACTGTCTAAGCTATTATTACATGCACTAGTTGGTATTGACCGTCCTGCATTAGTTGCCATCATTCCTGCATTAAATAATCAAAATACAGTAGTATTGGATTTAGGTGCTAATGCTCAGTGTGATAGTGATATGTTAGTGCAATTTGCCATAATGGGGCAAATCTTAGCCAAAACAGTGCTTAAAATTGATCATCCCAGAGTTGCTTTACTTAATATTGGTGAAGAAGATACAAAAGGTTTGGATAAAATACGTGCTGCAGCAGCGATTTTAAAATCGAATGATAATATTAATTATATCGGCTATTTAGAAGGTAACGAGCTTTTAACTGGTAAAACCGATGTACTAGTCTGTGATGGCTTTGTGGGTAATGTGACATTAAAAACAGTAGAAGGTTTACTTAAAATTTTCATGTCTTCATTTAAGCTATCTATTGGCCATAATTCATTATTAATGAAACTATTAAGTAAGTGGTTACAAAGAAAGGTGTCTAAAAATTTTGGTTATTTAGATCCCGGACGATATAATGGCGCATGTTTGCTTGGGCTTCAAAGCATTGTGATTAAAAGTCATGGTAGCGCTAATCAAAAATCATTCTTTGCAGCAATAGAACAAGCTATTTTGGCTATCCAAACCAATATACCTGAGAAGATTGCAAGCAGCCTTTCTTCCGTACTACCTAAGAGCGAATAATTAGATGTATACAAAGATATTAGGAACAGGGAGTTATCTTCCAAAACAGATAAGAACCAATGCCGATCTTGAAAAAATGGTCGATACCAGTGATGAATGGATCACAACACGAACAGGAATAAAAGAACGACGCATTGCAGCACCAGACGAAACAGTAACTTCTATGGCTTATGAAGCGTCTTTAAATGCTATTGAAATGGCAAAGATTGATAAAAATGAGATAGGTATGATTATAGTTGCCACCGCAACTTCAGTGAATGCTTTTCCTAGCTCAGCCACCGAACTGCAAGCAAAGTTAGCTATCGGAGATGTCATTGCTTTTGATGTTTCTGCTGCATGTTCAGGGTTCGTCTATGCACTTGATATTGCCGATAAATATATAAAAAGTGGTGCAATTAAATATGCATTAGTGGTTGGTTCGGACATGCTAACTCGTGGTGTCGATCCAACAGATCGTGGAACAATTATCATTTTTGGCGATGGTGCCGGTGCTGTTGTGGTTGGTGCTTCTCAAGAACCAGGGATTATTGCTTCACATCTTCATGCTGATGGTCGTTACGGCGAGTTATTAAAATATCCTTATGTTGATCGCCGTGATATGAATGATCCCGTTTATATGACTATGCAAGGCAATGATGTATTTAAAATTGCTGTCAAAGAGCTTTCAAATTTAGTCGATGAATTACTAACAGAAAATTCCTTTAATAAATCCGATTTAGATTGGTTAGTACCACATCAAGCAAATTTAAGAATTATTTCAGCCACAGCAAAACGTTTAGATATGGATTTAAGTAAAGTTATTGTTACTTTAGATAAACAAGGCAACACTTCAGCCGCATCGGTCCCTTGTGCATTAGATACAGGTGTGCGAGATGGCCGTATTAAGCGAGGCCAACTAATCTTATTAGAAGCTTTTGGTGGCGGTTTTGTTTGGGGCTCTGCGCTCGTTAGATTTTAAACAAAAATTATTTTGAGTATTCAAGGATTTAAAAATGACCAAATTTGCAATGGTTTTTCCAGGACAAGGTTCACAAGCCGTCGGTATGTTAAAAGATCTTGCTGACAATTATCCAATTGTAAAATCTACTTTTGACGAAGCGTCACAAGTATTAGGTTACGATTTATGGGCATTGGTACAACAAGGTCCAGTTGAGGAACTGAACAAAACATGGCAAACACAACCAGCTTTATTAGCTGCTTCAGTTGCTACGTTTAGAGTTTGGCAAAGTGTTAATGGTGCACAACCTGAATTTATGGCAGGACATAGTTTAGGTGAATATTCGGCATTGGTATGTGCTGGCGTGATTGATTTTAAAGATGCAATTAAATTAGTTGAATTACGTGGCAAACTTATGCAAGAGGCTGTACCAACAGGAACTGGTGCGATGTATGCCATTATCGGTTTAGATAATGAGTCAATAAGTAAAGCGTGTGAACAAGCATCGCAAGGCCAAGTTGTTGCGCCTGTCAATTTTAATTCACCAGGACAAGTTGTTATTGCCGGTAATAAAGAAGCTGTAGAGCGCGCTGGCGTACTTTGCAAAGAAGCAGGTGCTAAACGTGCTTTACCATTAGCTGTTAGTGTTCCTTCCCATTGTGAGTTAATGAAACCCGCGGCCGAAAAATTAGCTATTACCTTGAATGAAATTACTTTCAACACGCCAAAATTTGCGGTTATTAATAACGTTGATGTTAAGATTGAATCCTCAGCAGAAAAAATTAAAGCCGCATTAATTGCGCAGCTTTATAGCCCTGTTCGCTGGACAGAAACTGTTGAGCAAATGGCGAAACAAGGTGTAACACTGTTAGTTGAAATAGGGCCAGGTAAAGTACTAACTGGATTGGCTAAACGTATTGTTGATTCGTTATCAGCATGTGCTGTCAATGATAAAGCGTCATTAGATGTTGCAATAGAAAATACTAAATAGAAGATAAAAGGGGTAGTTATGAACCTATCAGGAAAAATTGCTTTAGTTACTGGTGCAAGTCGCGGGATAGGTAAAGCGATTGCTGAAAAGTTAGTTGCTTGTGGTGCAACTGTTATTGGCACTGCAACAACAGAAAAAGGTGCTGAAGCAATCAGTCAATATTTAGGTACACATGGCAAAGGTTTTGCTTTAAATGTGACTGACGAAGCATCGATTGAATCTGTCATTAATGCTATTAAAACTGAATTTGGTGATATTGATATTTTAGTGAATAATGCTGGTATCACTCGTGATAATTTATTAATGCGAATGAAAGAAGAAGAGTGGCAATCTATTTTAGATACCAATTTAACTTCAGTGTTCCGTCTATCTAAAGCTTTAATGCGATCTATGATGAAAAAACGTTATGGACGAATTATTACAATCGGTTCTGTTGTTGGTACAATGGGTAATGCAGGGCAAGCTAACTATGCGGCAGCTAAAGCAGGATTAATTGGTTTTAGTAAATCATTAGCTCGTGAAGTTGCATCTCGAGGTATTACGGTTAATGTGGTAGCGCCTGGATTTATTGCAACAGATATGACTGAAGCATTAACCGATGAGCAAAAAGCCGTGACGTTAGCACAAGTGCCAGCTGGACGATTAGGAGAGCCATCAGAAATAGCCAATGCTGTTGCATTCTTGGCTTCCGATGAAGCATCTTATATTACTGGTGAAACTTTACATGTCAATGGTGGCATGTATATGGTGTAATTGATCAGAATAGTGTAGAATAAGCCAATATTTTGACTTTTTGAGCAAAAAATAAGCAATTGGGTTGAAAAATGATTTGCATCTTTTTCAACATTTTATAAACTTACATTCACCGCCGCTTTTGGCGATATTTATAGGAAAAAAAAGAGTATGAGCACTATTGAAGAGCGAGTTAAGAAAATTATTGTTGAGCAACTTGGTGTGAAAGAGGAAGAAGTTAAGAATGAATCTTCTTTTGTTGAAGATCTTGGCGCTGACTCTCTTGATACAGTTGAATTAGTTATGGCTTTAGAAGAAGAATTCGATACTGAAATTCCTGATGAAGAAGCTGAAAAGATTACAACTGTACAATCAGCAATTGATTATATTACTGCGAATCAATAAGGTTAGCAGAGTTTTCATAATAGGCGGTCAAATGATCGCCTAGTTTGTATTTATATCTTTAATTTTTATATAAAAATTAATATTCATGTATTGAAAACTCAACATAAAATTTTCAATGATTCAAATTTCATTTCAATCCTTTTCTGGAGGACAATGTGTCTAAACGCAGAGTTGTTGTCACCGGAATGGGCATGATATCTCCAGTAGGTAATACAGTTGAATCCACTTGGCAAGCACTTTTAGCTGGACAAAGTGGTGTTGAACTAATAGAACACTTTGATACTGCCCCTTTCGCAACGCGCTTCGCCGCTATGGTTAAAAATTTTAATGGCGAAGATTATAATATTTCACGTAAAGATGCTCGTAAAATGGACTATTTTATCCAATATGGCATTGCTGCTGGTATACAAGCAATGCAAGATGCGGGTATTGAAATTTCGGAAGAAAATGCAGAACGTATTGGTTGTGCTATTGGTTCAGGCATTGGTGGACTTGGATTAATTGAAGAAAATCATAGTGCTTTAATTAATGGTGGCCCGCGTAAAATTAGTCCGTTTTTTGTTCCTTCTACCATAGTGAATATGATAGCTGGTCATTTATCGATTATTTATGGATTAAAAGGACCAAGTATTACAATTGCAACAGCTTGTTCTTCAGGCGTACACAATATTGGTCATGCAGCACGTATGATAGCCTATGGTGATGCTGATGGTATGCTTGCTGGTGGCGGTGAAAAAGCGAGTACACCGCTTGGTATTGGCGGTTTTGGTGCAGCGCGTGCATTATCAACTAATAATGATAATCCTAAAGCGGCAAGTCGACCATGGGATAAAGATCGTGATGGTTTTGTACTGGGTGATGGTGCTGGCATTATGTTTTTAGAAGAGTATGAGCATGCTAAAAAACGCGGTGCAAAAATTTATGCAGAAGTTGTCGGCTTTGGTATGAGTGCTGATGCTTATCATATGACTTCACCACCAGAAGATGGTAGTGGGGCAGCATTAGCCATGAAATGTGCTATTCGAGATGCAGGAATAACACCTGAGCAAGTGGGCTATATTAATGCTCATGGTACATCAACGCCAGCTGGTGATAAAGCAGAAACACAAGCAGTTAAAAGCATTTTTAAAGAAAATGCCAACAAAGTAATGGTAAGTTCAACTAAATCAATGATTGGTCATTTACTAGGCGCTGCGGGTGCTGTTGAGTCTATTTTTACGGTATTGGCATTACGCGATCAGGCTGTGCCTCCAACAATTAATTTAGATAATCCTGATGATGGATGTGATCTAGATTATGTACCGCATACCGCTCGTCAAGTTAAAAACTTAGAATATGCACTTTGTAATTCGTTTGGTTTTGGCGGAACTAATGGTTCAGTGTTATTTAAGAAAATTTAATTGATCTCTACCCACCGATAAATTAGATTATCGGTGGTATAAGTTTAATCATTTTCATCGATCAACGTTATTCAAAAGATTCCTTCTTTTTTCAATTCAAACAAAACATGTTGATAAACAGAATAAGAATATTGCTATTGCTTGTGATATAATCGCTAACAATTTTTTAGCATAATTATTTCTGATAAATATGACAGAGCCTAAGTTTATTCATCTTCATCTACATAGTGACTTTTCAATGGTTGATGGTATCGCTAAAGTGGGGACACTGGTTAATGAGGTTAGCCAGTTGCATATGCCTGCTTTTGCTATTACCGACTTTACCAATCTTTGTGGTTTGGTTAAGTTTTATGGATCTGCGATGGCAAAAGGAATTAAGCCGATTATTGGTGCTGATTTAGCAATCAGAAGCTCACAATTACCGGATGATATTTATCGATTAACGCTACTCGCTGCTAATAATGAAGGTTACAAAAATCTGACATTACTTATATCTAAAGCTTATGAAAGGGGATATATCGGTGATATGCCAGTTGTTGATCAGCAGTGGTTAGCTCAATATCGTACCGGACTTATAATTTTGGCTGGGCGGGAAAGTGATATTGGTATAGGTATTATTCGTAATAATGAGTCTATAATCGATAACGCTATCAATTTTTATAAAGAAAATTTTCATGATCACTTTTATTTTGAGTTAGTTCGTACTAAACGTAACAACGAAGAGTTGTTTATTCATAGCGCAGTAAAACTTGCTGAACAATATATGTTGCCGGTTGTTGCGACCAATGATGTTCGTTTTTTACAACCTTCTGATTTTGAGGCCCATGAAATTCGCGTAGCGATACATGATGGCAACACTCTTGAAGATCCTAATCGTCCTAAGAACTATTCACCAGAACAGTACCTGCGTAATGAGCAGGAAATGTGTGAGTTGTTTTCAGATATTCCTGAGGCTTTAGAAAATAGTGTAGAAATAGCTAAGCGTTGCAATGTGACTATACGTTTGGGTGAATATTTTTTACCTAAATTTCCAACAGGGGATATGTCTACTGAAGATTTTCTAGTCTATAAATCACGTGAAGGCCTTGAAGAACGACTAAAGTTTCTTTTTCCTGATCCAGATATTAGAGCACAAAAACGAGCAGAATATGATGAGCGTTTAGAAACTGAACTTAATGTTATTAATCAAATGGGTTTTCCCGGTTATTTTTTGATTGTGATGGAGTTTATTCAATGGTCAAAAGATAATGATATTCCAGTTGGCCCAGGTCGAGGTTCGGGAGCGGGTTCATTAGTGGCTTATGCATTAAAAATAACAGATTTAGATCCGCTAGCCTTTGACTTACTTTTTGAACGTTTTTTAAATCCCGAACGTGTATCAATGCCTGACTTTGATGTCGATTTTTGCATGGAAAAACGTGATTTGGTTATTGATCACGTTGCTGATATGTATGGTCGTGATGCGGTTTCACAGATTATTACTTTTGGTACAATGGCAGCTAAAGCTGTAATTCGAGATGTTGGGCGAGTGCTTGGCCATCCTTATGGGTTTGTCGATCGTATTTCTAAATTGATTCCTTTAGATCCAGGTATGACACTGGCTAAAGCATTCGAAATTGAGCCACAATTACAAGAATTATATGATAATAACGAGGAAATTAAGTCGCTAATTGATATTGCTCGTCAATTAGAAGGCGTAACTCGCAATGCAGGTAAACATGCGGGTGGTGTTGTGATTTCACCAACAAAAATTACCGATTTTTCACCTATTTATTGTGATCCCGAAGGGCATCATCCTGTTACTCAATTTGATAAAAATGATGTTGAATATGCTGGCTTAGTTAAGTTTGATTTCTTAGGATTGCGCACATTAACCATTATTGATTGGGCGATCAAAATGATTAATGAACGTCAGATTAGAGAAGGGAAAGAACTTGTTGATATTACGCGCATTCCTCTGGATGATAAAGACTCTTTCGATTTATTGTTGAAAGCTGAAACAACCGCAGTATTTCAGCTAGAATCGCGTGGCATGAAAGATTTAATTCGGCGCTTAAAACCAGACTGTTTTGAGGATATGATTGCTTTAGTAGCATTATTTCGCCCGGGACCTTTACAGTCAGGAATGGTAGACAATTTTATCGATCGTAAACATGGGCGAGAAGATGTTTCTTATCCCGATATAAAATATCAACATGAGTCATTAAAACCTATTTTAGAGCCAACTTATGGGATTATTTTATATCAAGAACAGGTCATGCAAATAGCACAAACTTTGTCCGGTTATACCTTAGGCGGTGCTGATCTACTGCGTCGTGCTATGGGTAAAAAGAAACCAGAAGAGATGGCTAAACAACGTTCTGTTTTTAAAGAAGGCGCTGAGAAACAAGGTGTGGATGGTGAACTTTCAATGCATATTTTTGATTTGGTTGAAAAGTTTGCTGGTTATGGTTTTAATAAATCACACTCTGCCGCCTATGCACTGGTGTCTTACCAAACTTTATGGCTGAAAACCCATTATCCAGCTGAATTCATGGCAGCTGTTATGACAGCAGATATGGATAATACCGATAAAATTGTGGGCTTGGTTGATGAATGCTTACGAATGGGACTAAAAGTTAATCCTCCAGATATTAACAGCGGTTTGTACCATTTTCATGTGAATGACAAAGGCGAAATTGTTTATGGCATTGGTGCAATAAAAGGCGTTGGTGAAGGGCCAATTGAAGCAATTGTTGAAGCTCGTAATAGTGGGGGCTATTTTAAAAATATTTTTGAACTGTGCGCGCGCACAGATATGAAAAAAATCAATCGACGTGTATTAGAAAAGCTAACTATGGCCGGTGCTTTTGATAAATTAGGACCGCATCGGGCAGCAATTTTACATAGTATTAGTGATGCAATGCAGGCAGCTGAGCAATATACCAAAGCGCAAAATATTGGCCAAGAAGATATGTTTGGCGTATTAGCTGAAGAGCCTGAACAAGTTGAACATGCTTATGCAGCAGTACCAGAATTACCCGCTCAAGTATTACTTGATGGCGAAAGAGATGCTTTAGGACTTTATCTAACCGGCCATCCGGTTACGCAATATTTAAAAGAACTCAATCGTTATGCCGGTGGCGTACGCATTAGTGAAGCTGCGCCAACTGGTTGGGGAAAGACAGCAACCTTCGCAGGAATAGTTGCTGATGCAAGAGTTAGAATTACCAAAAAAGGCAATAAAATTGGTCTATTTACTTTAGATGATCGTTCTGGTCGAATCGATGGTATGTTATTTTCCGATTCTTTAGAAAAGTTTGGGCATCTTTTAGTTAAAGATAAAATTCTGATAGTGTCAGGACAAGTTAGCCCCGATGATTTTAATGGTGGACTAAAGATGTCTGTTCGCGATATTGTTGATTTGAAAGATGCTCGAGCTAAATATGTTAAGGGCTTGGCTATTACATTAACTGAAGCTGAAGCTAATCGTTCGATATTACAGCGTTTACAACAGATTTTAGAACCTTATCGACATGGAAGTGTACCGGTTAATCTTTATTATCATCGAGATGATTCGGTCGTTCGGATCCAATTTGGAACAACTTGGCGTATAGTTCCTGAAGATGCTTTAATCGTAGAGTTGAAAACATTACTTGGAAATGAGCGTATTGAATTTGAGTTCGAATAGCCCATATATATCAGTGATGCATTTTCATCAACTACTCAGAATAAAATTTATATCAATAGAATTAGGTAAAATGATTTTAATATATCTTAAAGCTTACTGAAATAAATATTGGTGACTTTAATGCGTATTACATAGTAGAATTGGCTTAATTTTATCTTAAGAAATAGTCAGTATACTGTATTTAGTAGTGTATTTTTTAGGAAATACAAATAACACAAGAGGCAATCATAATCGTTATGAGCAATTTTTTGGAATTTGAAAAGCCGATAGCGGAATTAGAAGCAAAAATTAATTCCTTAAAGAATATTGATTCACAACAAGTGGAATTAGATATCAATTTAGATAAAGAAATTAAACAGTTAAATCAAAAAAGTCGTGAATTAACTAAAAAAATATTTGCAAACTTGTCCCCTTGGGATGTTGCACAACTAGCTCGGCATCCAAACCGACCGTATACATTAGATTATATTAAAGAGATTTTCACTGATTTTGATGAATTAGCTGGTGATCGTGCTTATGCTGATGATAAAGCTATTGTAGGTGGAATTGCACGTATTGATGATCGTGCTGTTATGGTTATTGGCCATCAAAAAGGTCGTGAGACCAAACAAAAAATATATCGTAATTTTGGTATGCCTGCTCCGGAAGGATATCGTAAAGCATTAAGGCTGATGCAATTGGCTGAACGCTTTAAATTACCTATTATTACTTTTATCGATACACCCGGTGCTTATCCTGGGATTGGTGCAGAAGAACGAGGTCAAGCTGAAGCCATAGCGCGTAACCTACGTGAAATGTCACGTTTAAAAGTGCCAACAATTTGTACTGTAATTGGTGAAGGTGGATCTGGCGGCGCACTGGCTATTGGTGTTGCAGATAAAGTGAATATGCTACAGTACAGTACCTATTCTGTGATTTCTCCTGAAGGCTGTGCTTCTATATTATGGAAAAGCGCAGATAAGGCATCAGTTGCTGCTGAAGCTATGAATATGACAGCTGATAAATTACTTAAATTAAATCTTATTGATTCTATTGTGCCTGAACCTCTTGGCGGTGCGCATCGTGATTATAGTACAGTAGCTACTTCATTGAAAAAACAGCTACTAAATGATCTTGAAGAGCTTGAAAATATGGATGAGTCGGTTTTATTGGAGAGAAGATTTCAAAGGCTAATGAATTACGGATATGTTAGATAATTTTAAATTTGGAATGCTATGATGGAAAAATCGACAGGTTTACAACGTATTTTTAATGCAACTAAATATTCTTTAAAAGGCTTTAAATCGGCTATTAGGTATGAAGCTGCATTTCGGCAAGAATTAATTTTATTAATAGTAGCTTATATTATTGTAATGCTAATCGATTTTTCAATTTATGAACGTATTTTATTACTTGGCTCGATTGGTGTAGTCATGATTGTTGAACTGATTAATAGTGCAATTGAGTGTGTTGTTGATCGTATAGGCAAGGAAAGGCATGAGTTATCAGGTCGAGCTAAAGATTACGGTTCAGCAGCGGTATTTTTATCTTTATTATTAACTATTATTTTATGGATCTATTTATTTGCATGCCATTTTTTTCCATAATTTCAGTTTTAACATTTTCTTTATAATTATTTAAAATGCGAGAAAACCTCGCATTTTGTTTATTAACCCGGCAATTTATTCTGTCACTAATTTTTTAATCAGTATATTGCCCGTTTTATCTGTATCAAGAATATTGGATAGCCACGGTAAGATTGTTTGCATTTGCTCATGCAATTTCCAAGGTGGATTGATGACAATCATGCCTGATGCAGTCATTCCTTTGTGATTGTTATCCGGTCTTAATGCTAGTTCAAATTGCGATATTCGTTTCATTCCTAAATTTACAATTCCATCTATCATTTTTTGGGTTTGTGTTCTTGACACAACCGGATACCAAATCAAATAAACTCCAGTTGCAAAACGTTTATAAGCCTCATAAATTGCTGTTGGAATTTTTTGATAGTCTTCTTTTATTTCGTAAGATGGATCGATTAGAATAATGCCGCGACGTGATTGTGGTGGTAATTTAGATTTTAATTGCAAAAAACCATCTTCACGTAATACCTTAGCGCGCTTATCCTTTGCAAATTCTTGCTTTAATAAAGGATAGTCACTTGGGTGTAATTCAGTTAAATTCAATTTATCTTGTTCTCTTAATAGTTGTTTAGCAATTAAAGGAGAACCTGGATAATATTTCAAAGTATCAAAAGGATTATATCGTTTTAACACTGAAATATACGGAGTAAGAGCTTCTGGTATAGCTGTTTGTTGCCAAACTAAATTTATTCCTGATAAATATTCACCCGTTTTTTCAGCATGCTCGCTTTGTAATAAATAACGGCCAGCACCAGAGTGCGTATCTAAATATAAAATCGATTTTTCTTTTTCTTTTAACGATTCAAGACACAAGGTTAAAACAATATGTTTTAACACATCTGCATGATTACCAGCATGATAGCTATGACGATAACTTAACATGATTTACTCAACCTTTTTTGTTCATTTGTTTGCATATAGAAAGTTGTTAATGCTATACAGAGCAGGCAAGGAATTTCCATTAATTCTTCAATCAAATCTTTACGTTCTCGAGTTAATACTAAAAATTCGTGTCCCATACGATGGTGCTCTGCGATATCTGCAATTCCCAAAAAAAGAAATGCGAAAAAGATATGCCAAAAAGGAATACTTTCAAATTTATAACGCCGTGCTATTTCTTTGCGGATTGTTGGTAAGAAAGTCGTCAGTAATGGTATACCCATTACAATAGCTGCAATGATTTTATAATAAAAACGTGGAACGTCAGGATAAAAATCACGCCCCCAACTTATTCCTCGTCCAAAAAGCATAATCCACCAAAAGATTGTCCAAATCCAGAATTTATATAAGGTAGCATGATGTTGTACGCGTTTTGCATAATAAAACGTATAACCACACATAAATAATAAAAAGAGAGATTGTAGGTGTTCAATAAGTGTAACTGTTAACCCATTATATAGAGGGATATAAAAATTACCGAAAATATAAAGAAACACACCTAAGAAAAGAATAAAGAATGAACTTTTATAAAAATGAAAATCGAGTTTACACATCTAATGGTCTAAATTGGAATAACTTGTTTAAGTATACTACCGCATTTTTGGCATAAATAACTAGTTTTATTGTTTTGGATTTTATTATGTCTGATTTTAGTTAAATGGTGGATTTGGCAATTACAACGATACATATAGCTATTGCGCTTTATTGTAAAGTTATGGGTTACTTTTGGTAATTTACCTAATACTTCAGACATCATATATTGCCACTCTTTGCCATGAGGTTTAACTTTACCAAATGTTTTAAACACCAGTAGATGAGCAAGTTCATGAGGAACGACTTCATCAATAAATGTATCACCATTGTCAGTTAACATTATTGAATTAAGCTGTATTTCCCAGCGTGTTAACAGTGCGCTACCGGCAATACTTCCTTTAACTTTATACATTACTTTAGGTTCAGGAAATACGGTGTGTAAAATAAGGCTGGCTTGTCTTAGGTTTTCCCTTAAACAAGCCATGACTTTATTATGTAATAAAATGGGTATTCGTCTATAATCCTGCGGCATCGCGAAGTAATGTAGCTTTATCTGTTTTTTCCCATGGGAAAATATCACGACCAAAATGGCCATAACTAGCAGTTTGTTGATAAATTGGCTGAATCAAATCAAGCATTTGAATCAATCCATAAGGTCTTAAATCAAAAAATTCTTTGATTAAATTCACTATTTTATCATGATCAATCTTTTCTGTGCCAAAAGTATTGACATAAATCGATGTTGGATTTGCAACGCCTATTGCGTACGATATTTGTAATTCACATTTATCGGCAAGCCCTGCTGCAACAATATTTTTAGCAACATACCGAGCAGCATATGCAGCTGAACGATCAACTTTAGATGGATCTTTTCCTGAAAATGCGCCTCCGCCATGACGTGCAGCTCCACCATAAGTATCGACAATAATCTTACGACCCGTTAATCCACAATCCCCCATTGGACCACCGATAACAAATCGACCCGTAGGATTAATAAAGTATTTGGTTCTTGATGTTAACCATTTGGCAGGCAATGTTGGTTTAATGATTTCTTCCATTACTGCTTCTTGTATTGCTTTTTGTTCAATACCTTCTGAATGCTGGGTTGATAAAACTACTGTATCAACGCCTTTTATCTGACCATTTTGATAGATTAATGTGACTTGACTTTTAGCATCAGGGCGTAACCATGGGAGCGTTCCATTTTTTCTGACTTCTGCCTGACGACGCATTAAATCATGTGCATAACTAATTGCTGCAGGCATTAAATTTGGCATTTCATTGGTAGCATAACCAAACATAATGCCTTGATCACCTGCACCTTGTTCAAGAGGATCTTTGCGATCGACACCTTGGTTTATATCTGGTGATTGTTTACCAATAGCATTGAGTACCGCACATGAATTGGCATCAAACCCCATTTCTGAGCTAGTATATCCGATGTCATGAATAGTTTTGCGAGTCAACTCTTCAATATCTACCCAAGCAGATGTCGTTATCTCTCCACCGACTAAAGCCATGCCAGTTTTAACATAAGTTTCACAAGCTACTCTTGCTTTTGGATCTTGCTTTAAAATAGCATCAAGCACTGCATCAGATATTTGATCGGCGATTTTATCTGGATGACCTTCTGAAACAGATTCTGAAGTAAATAAAAATTCTGACATGATATACCTTCTTTTAACTTATTAAATGCAATACTTGATATGCGATGAGATGTATTCTATTTTAGCAGTTTTACCATCTAGACGTCTATTTTAATAATTTATGAGTAAAAAAGCCAGTATTACCTTAAACAAAATTACTTGCATAAATTTTTATTCAATTTAGGATAATGTCGATTTAATTTCCTAATCTTTATTTAATATGAGCATAGCGAGACAATCTCCAACAATATTAATATTTGATTCGGGTATCGGTGGGTTATCTGTCTATAATGAAATCTACAAAAAGATGCCTAATCTACACTATATCTATGCATTTGATAATGAAATGTTCCCTTACGGAGATAAATCAGAACAGTTTCTTATTGATAGAGTAATTAATGTTATTGATAACATTAGCAAATTATATACTATTGATTTAGCGGTTATTGCTTGTAATACAGCAAGTACCATATGTTTACCTAGTTTACGTGCTAAATTTTCTTTTCCGATTGTTGGCGTCGTGCCAGCTATTAAACCAGCTAGTCAAATGACTAAAAATAAATGTATAGGGCTATTAGCAACCAAAGCAACAGTTCAAAGAGCCTATACAAACAATTTGATTAAACAGTTTGCACCTGATTGTAAAGTTGAATTACTTGGGCTATCTGAACTAGCACAGATTGCAGAGAATAAACTGCAAGGTATGGCAGTTAATATGCCGCAACTTAAACAGTTATTACAGCCTTGGCTAAGTTTATCGGTTTGCCCTGATACTATTGTATTGGGATGTACACATTATCCTTTTATCAAAGAAGAGTTGCAGGTAATTTTTCCTCACGCTACTTTTATTGACTCTGGTAATGCAATTGCTATGCGTGTATATGAATTACTTCATGAAAAAGGCAAATTGATTGATAGTAATTTATCACTAAATGAAGAGAATATTATTGTTAGCACAGCGCTTAATCAATATGTTGAAAAATTAACTAGCAAATTAGCTCAATATAATCTTCAACGATATCAATGCATTAATGTTTTGAGTGTTTAAAGCTTATTCGAACAATTAAAAGATCATGTTTTTTTGCTTGATAAAAAAAATGAAGTGCCTATAATGCGCATCCACTGACACGGCGTTAGTGAAAAACAAACGAAGAACGTGTTAGAGAGCAAGATCAAAAATATTGAAAAAAGATCTTGACGAATAAAAAGGTGTAGCGTAGTATACGCAGCCCTTGAGACAGCAAACTAAAACAACAAAATGTTTGGTTAAATTTAACGCTGTCAGCTCTTTAAAAAGAAGAAACAGACAATCTGTGTGGGCACTTGCGAGACGAAGAAATTAAAAGTCTACGGACTGAAAAAATTAAGTCTTGATAAGTGACACTGAAGATTCATTTGAATATGTCAGAGACAGTTATTGAGCATCAAACTTTAAATTGAAGAGTTTGATCATGGCTCAGATTGAACGCTGGCGGCAGGCTTAACACATGCAAGTCGAACGGTAACATGAGTGCTTGCACTTGATGACGAGTGGCGGACGGGTGAGTAAGGTATGGGGATCTGCCGAATGGAGGGGGACAACAGTTGGAAACGACTGCTAATACCGCATAACGTTGAGAGACCAAAGCATGGGACCTTCGGGCCATGCGCCATTTGATGAACCCATATGGGATTAGCTAGTTGGTGGGGTAAGGGCTTACCAAGGCGACGATCTCTAGCTGGTCTGAGAGGATGACCAGCCACACTGGAACTGAGACACGGTCCAGACTCCTACGGGAGGCAG
>NZ_JAFNOU010000008.1:0-179374 GCF_026536125.1 Gilliamella sp. B3783 | reverse complement strand
TGGCAGAAGGTTTACGTTTTGCGATTCGTGAAGGTGGCCGTACTGTTGGTGCGGGTGTTGTTGCTAAAGTTATTAAATAATTTTAGATAATAACTAGAGCACGATGAGTGCTCTTAATTAGCTCAGAAGCAGGTGCACAATGTGCACCTGTTTTTTTATCCAATGAAAAAGAAAGCAAATTGACATCTACAATACAATATCGGTTAACAATCCTTTTTTGATTGTCTTATTGTGACTGTAATAATAATGTTTTATTCAATATCTTGATTGATGGCATCAAGGATTTGTTGATTCAGATTTAAAAAATCGCCCGTATTTAAGGTAGATTTATTTCTTGGACGCATTTGATTAACAGGAAAAATTGCTTTAATCCCTTTTTGTTTCACTGACAATAATACAATTCTATCAGAAAGATAAATTGCCTCTTCAACATCATGAGTAATAAAGATTACAGTGAGTCGATGTTGTTCCCATATTTTAGTCAATAATGTTTGCATTTGATGACGAGTAATTGCATCTAGTGCACCAAATGGTTCATCCATTAATAAAATCTTAGGACGATATGAAATCGCTCTCGCCAACGCAACACGTTGTTTCATACCACCTGATAATTGATTAGGATAAACCTTAGCAAACTTAGATAAATTGACTAACTCAAGGTGTTCTTTGGCAATATCACGGCTTTCGTGGCCTGAGTAACCGGCAGCTGAAAGCGCAAATTCAACATTCTGCTGGACGGTAAGCCAAGGTAATAAAGTGTAAGATTGAAAAACCACACCACGATCGAGCCCTGGGGTATAAATGGGTTTATCATCCACAAAAACTTCACCACTATCATAAGATTCTAAACCTGCGATAATCGATAATAGCGTGCTTTTACCACAACCTGAAGCGCCAACAATTGAAACAAATTCATTATCATTAACCGATAAATTTATATCACTTAATACATTGCGCTGATGCTTACCTAAACAAAAACTTTTATTCAGATGTTTGATAGTTAAGCTCGCCATTATTTTGACCTCACATTATAGCGGAATAGTATTTTTTCAAATAGGCGCATTAACTGATCTGTTATTAATCCCAATAAACCTAAAATTAAAATATAACCAATGATAGTATCCGTTTGAAAATAACGCTGTGAAAGTAGAATTCGATAGCCCAAACCCGATGTTGCCGCCACTAATTCAGCAACAACTAACCAAGTCCATGCCCATCCAAGACTAATACGTAAGGTATCCCAAATAGCTGGCAAAGCCGATGGAATAACAATCTTGAAAAGAATTTTACTTTCACTCATACCTAACGTTCGCCCTAAACCAATAAAATCGGCAGGCACACGTTTAGTCGCATCAATCACCATTAAAACTTGTTGAAAAAAAGTACCAATCCAAATAATGATAAATTTTTGCTGATCGCCAGTACCGAACCATAAAATGGTTAATGGTACAAACGCTACAACAGGCATATATCGAATAAAATCAACTAATGGCTCAATAATGGCTTTACCAACCGCAAAACAGCCAGCTAACACACCAATGATAATTGACATAATTGACGAAATAATAAAAGCGGTAAGAATTCGATAAACACTGACTTGAATATCAGAAATTAATGTACCATTATCCCATAAAACAACCAGCCGCTGCCAAACCGATGGTGGGGAAGGAATAAATATAGGTTGGACTAAACCGTAAGTTGTCACCCCCCACCATAGCACCAAAAGTAAGCCAAATGTCACTATTGAAATTGTTAACATACTGCGGCGCGAGAGCTGCCTACCTATTGTAAATATACGCTGTGACGTGTGTTTGCCTTGTAAGGACTTTTTAGATACCATTATTGCAACTCAACTACTCATACTTAATAAATACTAACAATTTAAATACTCACTTTGATACCTAGTGAGATAAATTATCAACAAATCGACTATCAATAACATTTTCATAGCTTATTGGTTGCATAATCATACCTGCTGAGGTAGCCGCTTTTAATATTTGTGCAAATGTATTTTGTTTAAATGCACCATTGAATTGCTGATTATTATCAGCAATAGATAGATATTCGACGCCATCAAAAGCAGTGGTGATTTCTTCCGGTGACTCACCAATACCTTTTGCAATAATTGCTCGTCCATCTTGTGTATGTTGATGATAATAACGTACAGCATCATTCCAACTCTTAACGAGTGCATAAACTTTGCCTGGATTTTTTTCAATTACTTCGTTACGAACAACAAAGGCATCACTAATCAAACCCGGAACTTGCGCGCCATCATATAATACTTGAATAGAAGCATCATTTGCTTTACTTACAGTAATATATGGCTCATAAGTTACAGCGACATTGACGCGTTTAGTGATTAATGCAGAGCCTGCTGAAGCTGCTGGCATGGGTACGGGGGTAATTTGATCCCATGCTATGTTGGCTTTGTCTAACGCATTACGTAATAAGATATCGCTGGTGGTACCTTCTTCATAAGCTATAGACTTACCTTTTAAATCTGCTAATGTTTTGATGCTTGGCTCAACTAAAATAGCATCTGAAGTTTTACTGGTATCAAGTAATAAAATAATTTTAACTGGAATGCCTGCAGCTACCATACTCATAGCGGTATGGGTTGCCACATTCGCACCATCAATTTGTCCGCTGGCTAAAGCCGCATTAATATCTTTATCTTCAATAAAATTGATCATCGATACATTGGTTAAACCATTTTCGTTAAAAAAACCTTTTTCTTTAGCAATATACCATTGTCCATAACCAAGCCAAGGTTGAATACCAATAGTGACATTTGGTGATTCTGGTTGTGGGATTTGATCGGCAGTTGCTAAAGGATGAAAGAATATAGCGATGAACGTTAAGATTAAGGACGATAATTTTATTACGATGTTTTTAAGCATAACTGTAACCAATTAAAAAATATTCAATATGGTTTTAATATAACCGATTTTTTAGCATAACAGCAAGATAGATCTAAGATATTGCCATATAACAAATTACAAAAGCTGATTTAAGTGATAATGCACTTAGAAGTTTAATGATACAAATAAGACCCATTACCGAAGAATCGTTGAGTCACTATTTGCAAGTAATGATATTAAATATCACAAAGCATAAACTCATCACTATTTTGGATTGAATAATAAATAATCTCTACCTTTATCGTTGAATTGACGACAATCATGAATTTTTGCATGAATTGACCTCATATTAGATGACGTCCAAAACATCATTATCATGACTTAATAACGTTTTTTTGCTATAGTAGGTCCTATTTTATTCAATTTGGATTAATCATATATTATGGAATCTATACCTAACTGCCCTAAATGCCATTCAGAACATACCTATCATGATGGTACTTTTTATGTTTGTCCTGAATGTGCTTATGAGTGGGACCCAAACCAAGTGACTGAAGCATCTGACGCCCTTCAGGTAAAAGATAGTAATGGAAATTTACTGGCTGATGGCGATGATATTATTTTAATTAAAGATCTTAAATTAAAAGGATCATCAACTGTGCTGAAAAAAGGGGCTAAAGCAAAAGGCATTCGTTTAGTTGAAGGCGATCATGAAATCGATTGTAAAATTGATGGTATGAAAATTATGCTAAAAGCCTGCTTTGTCAAAAAAGCTTAGTCAATAAATGTTTGTAATACTGATCTTATCAGTATTACAAACACTTCAATAGGTAAAATACTTACCCCTATTTTGTTATTAAAACTTTTTATAAAATTAAAATACCTTTCGCATGTTCGCGTTAACAACAATCACCTTTACGATCATCTATATGCTTATCATGCTGAAAAATTACCATTATTAACTATTAGGTTAATACCCCAGCTTGTAAATTGATGATAAATTTAATTGATTGCAACACATTAACGAAAATAAAGACGCTGAAAAAAGTGATAATAGCATTGTTGTTAGGCTTTACATCAGCCCCATAGAAAAACCATTAATGAATATCATGCTTGATTATATAGGTTGGCATGAAAATTAATAGTCTAGCTAAACAAAATTTAAATTAAAAATAAATATTATATTAAGGGACGATAATCACATCATCCCTTAATTATTTATCCTTGATAACTCTTTTTATCTAAAAAATTATAGCTGGAGTGATTTATATGTAAATATAGCTATTGCTTACAAGCAATATAATTAATTTTCCCTATTTTGTTTTCATAGCCATCATAACCGACTCCACCATTAACACTATGTACAACAAAGTGCCTGTCTGGTGAATAGTAATCTCTGGTCCAATAATGCTCATTGCGCCAATTAGAATCTGGATAACTTGTTTGATTCATTTGTCCCCACTCAGCACTAAGTCCACCGCCTATCTTGCGAGTATAGTTATTATCGAAATAAGTCCAAAATTGAGGAGCTTGATTTTGTGGTGAATTAGTCAGTTCTTGCCGACTTAATACATTTGATTCACTACCACACTTATCTTGAACAGCAACGGCCCAAATAGCAGAATAATCCCCTGTAGGCACCGCCCAAACCGATGTTGGATTAAAAGTATAATCAAACGTGATCGCTGGCTCTCTTTTCAGCGTGGCACGTATAGTTACATTACCCACAGGTTTCTTGTTTAAAGTAACAAACCCATCTGCACTAACCGTAACCACATCGCTTGTTGGTGTTATTAAAGAAAAACGATAATCATATTGCGAACCCGCCATTACTAACTGAAATTTAGCCCCAGGAAAACCAGTGGTTGGAAATTTTTTTCCATTTGATTGTGTCGGTGATGCTTTAAAACCAAAATTCAGGACATAATCAGTGGTGCGCCCACCACCATATATCGAACTAATTTGCGCATTATTGAGATTCCAAGGTTGTGAATTACCATTGTCATCAAAACTATGCCACTGGGCATTTTCAACAGTAATGGTTGCGTTAGGTTTTGCAAAACATATGGCAGGTTTAGTGGCAATTTTATACTCTTTTTTTAATGTTATATATTCGCTCTCATCGGGTATCCCATATTGTGATTTAACCTTAACTTGTGTAGCAATAACCAGTTTTAGAGGCATATAATAACCACTACCACAGCCAATACTATGCTGATATTCACTTGAATCTATTTGCTTACCGCTATTATCAAACCACTTATATTCAGTATCAGTAATAATAAAAGGGGTATTTAAATGGGCACCATCACCATCACTATCTTTATAATTGTTTAACACTACCAGATTGCTAGTGTCATAATTTTGAACTTGAAAATTATCAAAGGTAAATTCTCCATCAAACACTTTTATTTCTGTTGATTTGATATTATTGTCAAATTCACGATACAAGATATCATTCACTTTGAACCCAAGCTTATTGGTAGCATTTTGAACATCAACAAATCTAGGTGCATTACCAATAATTTTTTGAGATGTTACCGCAGATAGCGCATTAGCAGAATTAATTGGCAATAAAAAAGTAGCGAGCAAAATTAAAATAACAAGGATATCGATTACTTTTATACGACATACAGTTCGATAATTTTTAGTGGCAATTGCATAAAGTAGAAAATAGTTGAAATAAGAAGAGATATAAAAAAGAAAACCGTTATAGAACAGAAAATGATCAATTAGTGTGATGCTTGATGCTTGATGCTTGATGCTTGATGCTTGATGCTTGATGCTTGATTAAGACCATATTTTAACATACTTTACCTCTTTTGACAATTATTCCTTATTTTTCATAAATATAAATATAAATTTTTCTAAAATTGGAAGAATAAATCTGTTTAATAACTATGCAATACAACGTAATTTGCATTAAATATACTTGTATGCTAAATGAAAACGATCTTGTTGTATACCCTTATTATTATAAAAAAATGTCAAGTATATGACGGAATTATTAACACTTATTTAATCAGTTAGACCATTAATCGTTTACACATTTGTACTATAACTTGGCTTTTTGATTACTTTTCTTTTCATCAAAATAGTCATAAATTTGCAATTAAAAAGAATTCAAAATTGAGTTATAAACATGACCTTGGCTTATCACTGTACTATTTATTAAGTTAGCATATAACCCTATCAATTTTAGATTTAATTACTATCACTTAAACCCAAAAGCATGGTTGAAATATGTTCAAACATTTGTTCAAAAATAGATTCGGCAAAAACAGGCAATGTTGTAATCAGGTAAGTTAACATGGTCAGTCCCAATAATAAGGTCACCGGATAGCCGACCACAAAAATGGATAATTGTGGTGTCATTCTGTTTAATAAACCAAGCGCGACGTTAATTATCAACAACAATGTCATTAACGGAAGGGCTAACATAAGACCATTAACAAATAATGATGCGCTAACTTCAATTAAAACTAAATAGCCATTTTGTTTTAAAGGGGTAAAGCTAATTGGAATGATATCAAAGCTATTAGCCAAGCCATATAACAACCACAAATGACCATTTAAACTTAGAAACATTAACAGTGCGATTATATTAATTAAGCGCGATAATACCGAGGTTGCAGGGCCACCAATTGGATCAAAAAAAGTCGCCATACCAAGTCCCATTTGCATACCAATTAATTCACCCGAAAACCTGACTGCCATAAATGCTAACTGCATAGTAAAACCTATCATGACACCGATGACAATTTGTTGAAAAATAATAGCAACCCCGATAAAAGAGTAGATCCCTAAAGTATTATCAGCCTCAGGCAAGGGTAAAAGTATAGTAATAAATAAAGCTAAACCAATCTTAAGTCGCTTAGGGACCTCTTTTTCACCGGTAATGGGCGCAACCATAATCAATGCTAAAATGCGTACAAATGGAAAAAAACACTGTTTTATCCAAGTAAACAAATCAATATTAAGTAATTGCTGAATATTAAAATCCATTAAGCCTAACGCGTTAAGTTTGGAATATCGGTAATAACGATTCGAATATAATCAATCATTGTTGATAACATTGATGGACCTAAAATAATGAGTACTAAAACTACTGCCAAAATCTTTGGGATAAAAGACAATGTCATTTCATTAATTTGAGTTGCCGCTTGTAACAAACTAATAATTAACCCAGTAATGAGTGCAGCAAGGAGTAAAGGACCAGCAAGCAAGCCTGCCACTTTTATCGCTTGCATCGCTAATGTACTGATATATTCAGATGACATAACACTCCTCAACTAAAAAAACTTTGCGCCAACGATCCTAATAATAAGTGCCACCCATCAGCTAACACAAACAGCATGATTTTAAAGGGTAAAGATACCGTTGCTGGTGGAACCATCATCATACCGAGCGCCATGAGTGTGCTTGCTACCACTAAATCAATCACTAAAAAGGGAATAAAAAGCGTAAAACCGATTTGAAAAGCAGTTTTAAGTTCACTCACCACAAACGCGGGCACCAATATTTTTAAAGGAATTTCATCACGCGTTGCAATATCACCTGAATGAGACATGTTTACAAATAACGCTAAATCATCTTCACGGGTTTGAGTTAACATAAACTCTCGTAATGGTTGACTGGCTGTAGATAAGCCCTGATGCAGGGTAATTTGGTTTTGAGAGTAAGGTAAATAAGCATCTTGATAAATTTTATCAAATACCGGTGACATAATAAAAAATGTCATAAACAAGGCAATACCTAATATAACTTGATTAGGTGGTGCTGACTGGGTGCCAAGTGCATTACGTAACAAACCTAATACAATAATAATCCGCGTAAAACTGGTCATTAACAGCAAAATAGCGGGAATGAAGGTCAATAGTGTAATAAATACTAGCGTTTCAACCGGCAATGACCAACTTTGCCCACCTTGCGCTGTGGGTTCGGCAATTAAAGAAAACGGCGAAACGTCAGCCTGACATAATTGACTGAATAATAATAAGCTAAGTAAAAAAACGATTTTTAACTTCACTCGTTATTACTCCTTTTCGAACTTAATGTAGACAGTAATAGTTGATGAAATAAATTATTTTTACTTGATTCTTTGCTTGCGGTAGATTGGGATAATAACATTTCAGTACGTTGTTCATCTATCGTATGTAATAACGTCATTTGTTGTGCGCTCACCCCGACAACCAATAATTGGTGATCAACATGTACTAAAATAATGCGTTCTTTTGGACTTAAGTTATAGGTAGATTTAACCTCAATTAACTGCTTTGTCTTTTTTTTCCAACTCAGCCGCTTGACCACCCAACCTAATAACAAAATAACGCTAATAACTAAAACAAAGGATAGACCCATCGATGTTGCAATTTGTGTATACAGGTTCATTTCTGATGAAGAAGGCACGATATGCTCACTTGTGGATATTGCTTGAGATGTATGTTGATTGTTGCTAGACATTAACGACTCAATCTACGTACACGTTCAGAAGGTGTAATAATATCAGTAATTCGCACACCATAATTATCACCCACCACCACAATTTCACCTTGTGCAATTAAATAACCATTAATCAATATATCTAAAGGTTCACCGGCTAAACCATCTAATGCAATAACTGAGCCTTGCGTTAAATTTAAAAGATCTTTAATCGCCATTTTGGTTCGGCCCAATTCAACACTTAAATTCACAGGAATATCTAAAATCAAATTGATATCTTGCTTTTTGATTTCGGTTTGTTGTGGTGAAAGTGTTTCAAAAATAGTTTGTTTACTCACTGATTCATCAGCCATAGCGGACGTTTGATCCTCATCATGAGTTGATTTGCTATCAGTCATTAAGTGCTCCTTCATTCAGTTGTTCTAAAACAGGATTAATTACCTGTTCGACTTGAATTGCATATTGTTTATTCACTTTACCATAGTGACCTTTTAGCACTGGCACCCCGCCAACAGTGACATCAAGATGTGTAGGCTTTTCAATTACTAAAATATCATTCACTTTTAAGGCTAAAAGTTTATTGACTGTGGTATGGATATGAGTAAAGTTAGCCACTAATTCAACGGTTGATTGTTTAATCCCACTGGTTAACGAACTCATCCAAACATTATCATCCTGATACGTTTGTTGTTCCACTGGCGGTTTTATTAGTAATTCTTTGATGGGTTCAACCATTGCATAAGGAATACAGATGCAAAATGTAGCTTTACAATTACCAATTTCGACTTTGAATGTGGTTGTTAATACAACATCATCCGGCGAGCTGGTAATATTGGTAAATTTACTTTGGATTTCAGAACGAATATATTCAGTTTCGATTGAATATATATCTGCCCAAGCATTTTGATAGATAGTTAAAGCGAGCTCTAATACTCGTTTTATAATTTGTTGTTCAGTATGAGTAAATTCTCGCCCTTCTGTTTCAACTTTAGAGAGGTGACCATCACCGCCAAATAAAGTATCGACAACAATAAACACCAGTTCTGGGGAAAATGAAAATAAACTCGTCCCCCTTAGTGGATTAAGATGGACTAAATTTAGATGATTTGTTGCTGAAATTGCCGAAAACTCTTTAAATGTTTTGGGCTCAATCGGGCAAGCAATAACATCGGTGTTACGGCGAAGTAAATTAAATAAGCCAATGCGAAACTGGCGCGAAAAACGTTCATTAATAATTTCTAAAGCGGTTAATCGCTCAGGAATAAAACTATGTTTTACCGATAAATCATAGGGTTTGACTTCAACCTTTTTACCAACAGATTGCTGAGAATCAATCAAAATATCGGATTGAGCCTCTGCTGGGTTATGAGTAAACTCAGCATCTGGAGTTAGATTAATGTCAACTGTTGATTCTTGCTTATCAGACATAATACTTACCGAAGTATAAAATCAGTAAATAGCACTTCATCAATTTTTACAGAATGTTTTGCGTCATATTGACGAGTTAACGTCGACTTAATCTTTTCTTGTAAATCAGTTTTACCGTTCTCTTTTTTAAGATTATTAACATACTGCTTTGATGCCAAAAGTAAAACATCACTTCTCACTTCTGGTAAATATTCTAACAAAACTGTTTTTTGTTGCTCATCAGCAACGCGTAACACCATACCAACATACAAAATTTTAGTCGCATCACTATTATCTTCGGCAACCGGTAACGAAAGGGTAAAAGGTTTTAAAGTTAAAAATACCGGAGATACAATTGGCGTTTCTTGCTCAACTTGAGGCTTGTTACTTGAATGATTTTGTAACCATAAATAAACTGCAGTGCCTGATGCTAATAACGTAATGATAATAAGTATTATGTTTAAAATACTTACTTTTTTCTTGGTAGTTTGCATATTAATTATTATCTCAGTAAAAATTTAAAATTATTTTTTGACCAACTAAATGGTAAAAATTACAAAAATAATAAATCATGCGCCAAAAATTGATTTGAAGAATAGACAATAAAAATATCACCTATTCGACGTTTTTAACATTGAAACAACGGCTAAACCGAAGCTAACGCCTTCACTTAAGCAAATATACTTAATCCTAAGTGTGATAATGGCTTGTCAGCCTCCACTTGCTCAACAGATTCATCAATGGTATCTGAATTAGCAGCAGTGAATTGATGATTTTTACTTGATTTATATCCAGAGGATTGCTCTGAATGATGCATCGTTGAAAAATCACTAATATTGGTTTGTGCTAAACTCATGCCTTGCTCTTCAAGGGAAGCTCTAAGATAAGGCAATGTAGATTCCAAAACACCTTTAACTGCCGAATGGGCAACTATCATATGCATATTGATTTTATCATCGAGCAGATCAAGCTTAATGTGTAACGATCCTAATTGTTCCGGGTGTAACTTGATTTCCGCACTTTGAAGACCTTGACGTGTTATTAAGCTAATTTGCTCAGTCAACGCTGCCTGCCACTGTGTTACATCAACCGGCATAGGCAAATTCATCACAAACGTCGAGGTTGAAACAGGCGCAGCTTGTTGTGAAAAAGGTTGAGTGAACGTATTAATACTGGTCACAAAATGATTATCGGCTTGGGCATGAATGACAGTATCATTATCTACAGAATTAGTTGCAAACTGATCAAATAAAGCAATGGGTTTATTTATACTACCAGAATCGAGCATCTGACTTGATGTATCTGTTTGCAAATAATGGGCGGTAATTGTTTTATCCGCCAAATCTTCTGCCATTAAACGGTTACTAGCGCCATTACGTTGATTAAAGAACTCATCTGGCTGGCAGATGTTGTTGATCAATTGTTCACTATCATTGATCGATATCAACAACTCGGTAACTTGATTATTGGCAATTGTCTGAAAATCAGCATCTTGCAGCGTATTCAACGGCAAGCTATCAACCTTAGCCGATTGATTAGCATTTAAGACCCAATCTGATTTCTCAATTAAATGATGGGCAATCATATCATTTAATGTTACATCTGATCGGGAATTAACGATTTCTAGCGGAGATGGCGTTATCCATACCATAGCTAAACTATTATCATCTTGTTGAAGATCCGCGTCACTATCATCACTTATTTTTGGCGTTAAGTTAAGGCTGTGTTGCAAACCTAACCCATGATTTTGATTAGCGTGTAATAATTGCTGAAATAACTCGCTATTTGCCAACGATAAATCTTCATCCGTTGAGGGTAACTGCTTTGAAGATGCTAATGCTACATCAGTGATTAGGTTAATATTCATTTAACGCTCTCCTGGCTAATTGTTGCTGAGCAAATTCATCTGTAAGTTTTTGTTGTAACCGGTTTTGTTGCTCTACATATTTTTGCTGCTGCTTATCTAACAATGTTTTATAAGTATTAAGCTTTTTTTGAGATTGATTAAGTTCATGCGTTATCTGCTTTTTTTTGATATCTAACGTCAATAATAACTTTCTTTGTTTCGCAATACCTTGCTCAAGTGTTGCAATAAAAGCCTGAAAATTTGATAATTCATGTCCTTTAATGCCATTAAATAAGGCTTTATTCAATCGTCCCTGATACTCAAGATAATACTCATTTAATAAATTGAGCTGAGACTGAGCATAACGCTGATTATCATCAGCTTTTTTTAACTTAATTAACGTATCATCTAGCGATTTTTTCGCTAACTTTTTTAATGTTAAAAACGCCAAATACCCTGAACTTTTATTCATCATTCCCCCCTTTTAATTAGTTAAAATGGGTTGCAACATATTGGCTAATTGTTGATAAGCATCTTGATAACTACAATGTTCATCAATGCCTTGTTGTAAAAAATCTTTCATTGCTGGGTACAATGTTATAGCGCTGTCTAATAAAGAATCGGTGCCCGAAACATAAGCCCCGACATTAATCAAATCACGATTTCGTTGAAAACTCGAAAATAGCTGTTTAAATAACCGAGATTTTTTTTCATCGGCAACAGGCGTTAAATCAGTCATGACACGGCTGATTGACGCTTCAATATCAATCGCCGGGTAATGCCCAGATTCTGCAAGTGAACGCGATAATACAATATGCCCATCTAAAATAGCACGTGCTGAGTCTGCAATCGGATCTTGCTGATCATCGCCTTCAGTTAATACGGTGTAAAATGCAGTAATCGATCCTTGACCTTTATCATCATTACCTGCCCTTTCAACTAATGCCGGTAATTTAGCAAATACCGAAGGTGGATAACCTTTGGTAGCGGGCGGTTCGCCAATCGCTAAAGCGATTTCTCGTTGCGCCATGGCATAACGGGTCAACGAGTCCATAATGAGTAGCACGTTAAATCCTTGATCGCGAAAGTTTTCTGCAATTTTTGTTGCATATGCCGCGCCTTGTAAACGCAGTAGCGGTGAAACATCAGCAGGTGCAGCCACCACAACCGATCGCGCTAATCCTTCTTTTCCTAAAATATTTTCGATAAAATCTTTCACTTCCCGACCACGTTCACCAATTAAGCCAACGACGATAATATCGGCTTTGGTATAACGCGCCATCATCCCTAATAAAACACTTTTACCAACACCTGAACCGGCAAATAACCCCATTCTTTGCCCTCGACCAACGGTTAACAGCGCATTAATAGCTCGAATACCTACATCTAAGATCTCATCAATAGGTGTACGTTGTAGTGGATTGAGCGATGGATTAGCTAATCCTTGATATTCAATATTTTCAGGTAATGGCATACCATCTAATGGTCTTCCAGCTGCATCAACAACCCGACCCAACAATGCCATACCAATAGGCAACACTTTATGATTAAAGTGGGCTAAATCATATTGTGCGGTATAAACTCTAGCACCTAACAAAATACCTTCAGTGGTATCAAAAGGCATTAAATATAGAGTTTTATCGTTAAAGCCAATGACTTCACACTCCACCGCATCAATTTTTCCATGTGATTGCCGCTCAACAAAACAATTTGATCCTAACGGTAATTTTAATCCGATAGCTTCAAGTACCAAGCCCGAAGCTTTAACTAATCGTCCATAATGACGAATTAACGATAACGATTGCAGCTGCTGCGTCGCATACTCAATTTTAGCAGCCCATTGCTTTGCCAAGCTCACGCTACAGATTCTCTCCTTGTATACAATCGGCCATCATTTGCCAATGACAAGCATTGCTAGCATCGACTTGATTAGTATCGGTCCATATTTTACAGTCACCTAATTCAACATTCGTATCTGCAACTAATTGCCAATGATATTGTTTAATTTCATCTTGTAATAATGGTTCAATCCATAACAGATCATCGGGATGCAGATGCAAAGAAGCTGACTTAATTATCATCGAACCTTCGTCAATTAAGGTCTTAATGGTATGCATTAACTGTTTTTGTTTAACTTTAGATATTGTCCCGACCGTTTTTTGTGCCGCAACTAAGGCTAGATCCAACAATTGAGGAACAATTAAATCATCTATTTGATTGATAGCGGCGTGAAAATGGCTAACTAAATTAGTTATTGTCTCTACTGCTTTTAATTTTTCTGCATTAAGCTGCTGTTCAATTGCCGCTTTGCCTTCTTGCTGACCAATGGCATACCCCTGCTCATAACCTGCTTGTTGACCTATATTAAACCCTTCTTCTTTACCTAAATTAAATCCCTCTTGATAAGCTTGCTCTTTTGCTTGTTGCTTGATAATGGCTAATTGTTGTTCAATAACACTGTTGTCGACTTCAATAACTTTAGGCTCTGGCTTGGGCTCAACCTTATCAGCATGTTTAGTTATTTTCTTTTTGGTTAACTTTTGCGACTTAACTAACGTTAAATCCTGAAAACTTAATGGTTCCCAACTCAGGGTATTGGTTCGATTATACATATTCGTCATCACCGCTACTTAAAATCATTTCACCACTTTCAGCCAATTTGCGCGCAATAACCAAAATTTTCTTCTGTTCTGTTTCGACTTGAGATAAGCGCACTGGTGGTCTATTTTCTAAATCCTCACGTAAAATCGAAGCTGCACGCTGTGACATATTACTTAATAGCTTGTCACGTAATGCCACTGATGCGCCTTTTAAGGCAATAATCAATGTTTCATTATCCACCTCTTTAAGTAGACGTTGGATACTTCTATCATCGACTTCAACCAGATTTTCGAACAAGAACATTTCATCAATAATTTTCTGTGCAAGTTCACTGTCATAATCACGTAAGGAATTGATCACCAATTCTTCTTGTTGTGATTTCATCAAGTTAATAATTTCAGCCGCAGTACGAATACCACCCAGGTTATTAAGTTTAATATTTTGACCATGTAATAACGTCGATAATGAGGCAGATAAAACCTGAAGTGCCGACGGCTCAACCCCGCCAAATGTTGCGATTCGAAGCATGACATCATTACGTAATTCATCATCAAATAAATTTAAAATTTCGGCAGCTAAGTCTCGATTTAAATGAACTAAAATTGTAGCAATAATTTGTGGATGTTCTTTTTTAACTAAATCAACCGCTCTGGCCGCATCGACAAAATTAAGCATCTCAAGTCCGTCTTTCGCCTCTTCTAAATCGACCTCTAACAACTCATCAAGTAACCGATCGGCTTTTTCAGTACCAATTGATTTTTCGAGAATTGAACGTAAATAACCATTGGTATCAGTATTAAGTACAGCACACTCTTCGAGTGTTTTTTGACATTCATTTAAGATGTCTTTCAACTGTTCTTGAGAAAGTTGTGGTAACGACATCATGGCACTACTAATTTGCTGTACCTCTTTAGGATTAAGGTATTGCATAACATTAGCGGCAAGCTCTTCACCTAACACCATTAACACAGTTGCTGCTTTTTGAGATTCACTTAAACTTAAATTCATGGATTTGTGTCCGCCTTACTTATCCAACCACGTATAATTAACGCCATGACCCGAGGATCTTTCTCGACAATTTTGCGAATATATTGTTGCTGCTGCATATTATCTTCAAATATCTTCTGCTGCTGTTTACTATGCGCCTTATAATCTAACTTATCCTCACCCGATAATTTAGTATCAGTTGAAGCATGATTCACATTAAAGAGCTGGCGTTGTAATTTAATCCATAAAGCACGTAACATTTTGCGCCAAACAAACCATAACACTAAAACATAAACAAGATATTTAATTACTGTTTTTAGCACATCATAAAACTCATGTGTTCGCCAAAATGGCAAGCTATCATCCGTTTCGAGTGCTTGATCGGTAAATTTTAAATTTGCAACCGTCAACGTATCACCGCGTGAATCAGAAAATCCCATTGCTTGACGCGCTAATGCTTCAATATTATCCAGTTCATCTTTATCTAATTTCACCCACTGTGGTGCTGGTTCCTTGGCATTGTCTGATTGCTCTTGTAATTGAGATTGATCCAATTGTTGAGCCATAAATTTATAATTAACCAGCACAGCGACTGACAATCGTTTAATACGCCCTTCTGGGATTTTACTGTGCACGATTTGTCTATTTACTTCAAAATTTAACGTATTATTTGATTGTAAATTATAAATTTTTTTCTTATCGTCTTTTGATTTTGAGTCTGGATTCTCATCTATGGGCGCACTCGGTGTTGGCATAGGTTGGTTTGACAAAGCGCCCGGCACACCACCGGTGTTATCGTTTGCTGCTAACTGACGATTCTCCACTTGATGCTTACTACGTAGGGTTTGCTGAGCAGCATCACTATTGGGATCGAAGGTTTCAGATGTTGCTTCTTGCCGGCTATAATCAATATCAGCATTAACTTGCACCATAATATTTTGTTTACCTAACACCGGTGTAATGATTTTTTCGACCCGCTCTCGAATGGTATCTTCTACTTTTTGACTGTATTCTAACTGCGCGACATTGACGTTACCGTCGCGAAATTTTTCACCCGTTAATAAATGACCTTGCTGGTCAATAATTGTGACTTTTTCTGCTTGTAATTCCGGTACACTGCTTGAAATTAAATGAACAATAGCATCAATTTGCCCTTGTGATAATGAGCGTCCAGGTAATAATGTTAATGCTACAGACGCGGAAGGAAATTTTCTTTCACGTACAAATAAAGAGGGCTTAGGCATCGCTAAATGCACTCTTGCATCATCCACACTACTAATAATTGAAATGGTTCTTGACAGTTCACCTTCTAATGCGCGTTGATAATTAATCTGTTCATTAAATTGACTCATACCAAAGCTGTCTTTGTCGAGTAATTCAAAACCAACAGCACCACCTTTAGGTAAGCCTTGCTGGGCAATACGTAAGCGCGTGTCATAAACTTTATCAGCAGGAATTAAGATAGTCGATCCTGAAGATGAAAACTGATAAGGAATATTCATCTTATCGAGTTGGCTAATAATTTCGCCGCCATCTTTATCGCTCAACTGGCTAAACAAAACCCCATAATTATCGTCTTTTAGCCATAAATAGGCGATACTACTAATAGCAAGCACAACCACGCCAGCAACAAGCAGCAGCATTTTACGATTTTGTTTAAATTGATTGATAAATGGTAACTTGCTCAATATTGATTCGCCTTTGTTACCGACAGTTTGGCTATCCATAAAAACCCTAATGCTAAACTAATTAGATTTGTTCTAGAGTTTATTATCAATCCATTTAAAAAAATCAATAGCTAAAAAAGCAAATGCTTTACCCCTTACTTGTGGCATTTAGATTTAAGGTTGTATGTTAAATTCAATCACATATTGAGCAAGTTAAGAAGAGATGACTTTTAACGCCATGAACACGCTAAATACAATTAATAACACCTTTCTAGTTGATTTTAATCAAACCAACGCCACAATAAACAACCAAGCAAAGAGCGCACAATCTGATTTTACTGCGGCATTAAAAATGGCACTCGATCACATTAGCCAAACACAAATTCAGGCCCATAATCAAGCACAAGCTTTTGAACAAGGAAAGCCCAACATCACGTTAAATGAAGTGATGGTTAATATGCAAAAATCTTCGGTTTCACTTCAATTTGGTATTCAAGTACGTAATAAACTCGTTGCTGCCTATCAAGAAATCATGAACATGAATGTTTAAATACTGTTATTGTCTATGCTATCTTCAATTTGCAGGTTTAGCATTACTCACAGCTTGTCATATTGCTATAAACGGTTGTAAGCAGTGCTAAACAAGATTCAAACATCTGATAAGTGATTGCGATACCACTTATCATAACCAAAAATCACTAGCCAACAATATAACTATTTTGCTCAACATAGTTATATTTAACCGTATTTTATTAATAAAACTAAAGCTAATAAGACAAATTAGATTAAACTTGCAATTTTTTGATAGCTATCAAGCTTTGTTTGATAATCGACTTGTTCGCCAATTAACTCTTTTAATTGAGCATGACGATAAATAATTAATTGGCTAATTTGCTGTTGATAGCTATGAATATTTTTAATATACATACTAAATATATCTTGCTGTTTTAAAGGTATTTTATCAACAGCAGTGAGATCATCGACTTGCATAATCGCTTTCGTTAATTGGTGATATTTAGCTTGCCAAGTTAACAATAAATCCCAATTTTCATCACGCGCATTGATAAGCATTTGTTCAGTGACATAATTAAGTTGTTCATATTGTTCTAATAAAGATGTTTTCACATTCCATTCCTTTTTATCTCGCAATTTCGCGCCAAGATTCAGCAATATTATTAAGCAAATCAAAGCAAGTTTGTAATTTTTGCCTATCATTATGTAAATTTGCTAGCACCAATTGTTGAGTCATATAGTGATATAAACGATCTAAATTTTCAGCAATTTCGCCACCTTGTTCTAGGTCTAAACAACTTTTCAACCCATTATCAATTATATTAATGGCTTTTGAAATTGCTGCGCCTTTACCCGCAATATTGCCTCGTTCAATGTGTAAACTGGCCAAGCGAATAGCATTAAGTGCACCATCAAACAGTAATACAATCAATTGATGTGGGGACGCCTGGCTAACTTTTGTTTCTAAACTAACTTGCTGATAAGCATCAGAACCAACTTTATACATCGGGTATTCCTATTTTTTTAAATTGGCCATCATGTCAAATTGAGTAGATAAATAGTTACTCATGCTATCTAACGAGCTGATTAAAACATCCAACTTAGTAAATTGCACTCGATAGCGTTCAACAGTTTGTTCAATTGAGTTATTCACTTGTTCATAACGCTTATCTAATGATTTTAATGTCGAATTTAAACCATTCGTTGCTGAATCAATCATACCGTCATTATCAATAAATCCACTAATCTTAGCGAAAACCTCATTAGCGATACCGCTATTTTGACCATCACCAATAAACAACTCAGCAACAGCTTCACTATTCTCACTCAGTACTTTTTGTAATTGATTTTGGTTAATCGTTAATGAACCATTATTATCCATATTCACACCAATTTGTGCTAAAACCGAAAACTCCCCAGCCTGCCCTTTTGCAAAAATTGAACGAATACTTTGATCGATATTACGTAAAGTAGAATCACCAATAAGCGGTCCATTATTACTATCTAACTCTTCGGAATTGGCCTCTTTTGCGGTAAATTTAGTCAAGCTCGATATGGTTGATTGTAATTGGTTAAATGCTTCAACCCACTGTTTAATAGCTTCTTCAGCTTTTTCGTTATCAGCCGTTATGGTTAAATTTTCGCTAGTTGTAGTCGTTGCCTTTAACGTAATATCAATACCCGCAACCACATCTTTAACGGTATTTGAAGCACTGGTAATGGCAATACCATTAAAAGTAAACTTAGCATCTTGCGCTTGGCAAACTTCAGTCATATTAGCATTATCTTTTTGATTATAGTCAAAGCCAATTATGTTATTTAACTGCTCATCATCTGACGAAATGGACGTAATAGTCTGTTGTTCACCGGTCTCTTTAGCGGTGATAACTAACTGATAACTTCCTGTACCTGAACGAACAACGGCTGCATTCATCGTCGATTCACTCGTACTACCATCAGCATTCGTTACTTTGGCGTGATTAATTGCATTAGCAATTGACTCAAGCGAGGTTTCATCTTTAGATAACACAATATTGAGTTCACTACCATTAGCTTGCTTAATGGTCATTGTGCGGCTTTCACTATCACTTCCTAGACTCATATTTTTATCATTAATTGACGTTGTTGCAACGCTATGCGAAGTCGCTAATTGCTCAACGCTCACAGCATAATTACCCGATTGTGCCTGACTATTTACTTTAGCTGTAAAATAACTATCATTGCCAGTTGCGAGTTTGCTTTGAAATAAATCTTTTTTCTGCAATTTTTCGGTGGCTGAATTAAATGCCGTTAATGCACTTTTTAACTTACCAAATCCACTAATTTTGGCATTAACCGCTTTTTGTTGTGATTTAATTGGAGTTAAACGTGTTTTTTCAACAGACTCTAATTGATTTAAAACTTCATTAAGATCGATTCCTGAACCGATACCTAACACACTCATTGCCATTATCTGATCAACCTATAACAATTATTCGATAAGTTTTATATCGGCTAACTTACTAAAAAGTTTAATCAGGTTTGAAATTTTATCGAGACATAATAAAAACGGTGCGTTTTTATAAAACATAAAAAATAATTTAATTAAATGATTTATATCAATTTACCTAACAAAAATCGCCATTAAAACTGAGTAAAATCAACCATAATGTAGAAAAAAATTAAAGTTTCTTTTTTTACTACCGATACATTATCTGTCAGCAAGAATATTGAATTAATAATCAGTATCACGTTGATTTTACTAATAATATTAAAGGAGATAAAAATGGCACAAGTAATTAATACTAATACGATGTCTTTAATGGCAAAAAATAACCTTAACAATTCACAAAGTGTGCTTGGCACAGCTATTGAACGTCTTTCATCTGGTATGCGTATTAACAGCGCTAAAGATGACGCAGCAGGTCAAGCTATCGCTAACCGTTTTTCTTCAAACATTAAAGGTTTAACTCAAGCTGCACGTAATGCAAATGATGGTATCTCACTTGCGCAAACAACTGAAGGTGCATTAAACGAAATTAATAACAACGTACAACGTATTCGTGAATTAACCGTTCAAGCAGCAAACGGCACTAACTCTCAAAGCGATTTAGAGTCAATCCAAAACGAAATCGATCAACGTTTAGAAGAGATCGACCGTGTATCTAAACAAACTGATTTCAATGGTTCTAAAGTATTGTCAGCAGATAAATCACTAAAAATCCAAGTTGGCGCAAATGACGGCGAAACCATTGAAATCAATTTGAAAAAAATTGATAGTACAGAATTAGGTCTAGCCGCTTTCAATGTATCAAACACACCAACAGCAGATCCATTAAAAACACTTGATGCAGCATTATCAAAAATTGATGCATTACGTGGTGAGCTTGGTGCGGTACAAAACCGTTTTGAATCAACTGTGAATAACATCAATAACACAGTAAATAACTTAAGTTCTGCACGTAGCCGAATTGAAGATGCTGATTATGCAACCGAAGTATCTAATATGACGCGCGGTCAAATTTTACAACAAGCAGGTACATCTGTATTAGCACAAGCTAACCAAGTACCACAATCAGTACTATCTTTATTACAATAAGTTTTTTATCTAAATTTTTCTGGTTACTCTAATTTTGAACTTAGCAATAACGGTTTAATTTCCGTTATTGCTAATAATGCCAAATACCTATTATTTATTACGCTATTCTCGCCATTAAATTAACCGATTATCACCATAATACCATCAGGCATTTTTTACATTGGTTCATAAAATGAATGATAAGCTTTATAACTCACAAGGTGTAATGAATGAAGCTGATTGGCAAAAATATACTCATTTGGTTCGTAATGAAGCACTAAAATTAGCAGTACGTTTACCTACAACAGTAGAGCTTGATGATTTATTACAAGTTGGTTATATCGGTTTATTAGACACAATAAAACGTTATGATGCATCACAAGGTAATACGTTTACAACCTTCGCCATCCCGCGAATCAAAGGCGCCATGTTAGATGAGTTACGTAGTCGAGATTGGCTACCTAGACAAACACGCAAAAAAATTAAAGATGTCACTCAGGCAATTCATCAACTTGAACAGCAGTTAGGTGTTGCACCAACTGATCAACAAATTGCCAATTACTTACAATTATCTCTAAGCGAATATCGAAAAATATTATTAGATTCCAATTATAGCCAACTATATTCTTACGACGAAATACAAAAAAAACTTGGTGACAGTTTGGATGCGATGATTGACTATCAAGATGATAACACGCCTTTTTCCAACATCATTAACGATGAAATGCGTAATATCATTATTGAACAAATAGAAAAACTGCCAGAAAAAGAAAAAATGGTGTTGGCGCTTTACTATCAGGAAGAGCTCAATTTAAAAGAGATTGGTAAAATTATGGATATTAGTGAGTCACGAGTCAGCCAATTACACAGCCAAGCAATAAAAAGAATACAAAGTAAAATTAGCTTATAAAAAAGAGCTAAATAAAATTTAATTAATCGAAAATAAATTGAAATTATTTTTTTATTGATTTTTTTCGTTTAAAAATGTAATTTTAAGCATAAAAAAATATTTCTAATAAAAATTTATTTATTTCGCACTTTTTAATGCGAATTTTACTGAATAGGGATTGGTGATTAAATTGGGTAATATATTAGATGACGATATTCTTAAATGCATACATCATTTGAATCTTTCAACATTACTACTAAGTCAACGCATGCTTGAAAAAGATAAAGTAATGGCGATGTATCGACTAGGTATTGATGAAGAAACAGCAGACATGCTTAGTAATCTCAGTGCTTCTCAAATGTTAGTGTTGTCTGAAACCAACCAATTAACATTTAAATTACGTTTTGAAAATTCAGAAATGATGAAAAAACTAACCGAAGAATCTCGTGTGAGTGACATTAAGCAGATGCATACGGGAATTCTTTTATCTAGTTTACTATTAGATTCAATCAATAAGTAATAGGAAATTAGGATGAGATGCACAAGTATTATTCAAAAATATAAGGAAGTTCAACTGGCCATTCGACTAATTTCGTTAGGTGCTAGAATTCAAATGCTGGAAAGCGAAACCAACTTAAGTCGTGGTAAATTAATCAAATTATATAAAGAGATCCAAGGTTGTCCACCGCCTAAAGGATTATTACCCTTTTCGACCACCTGGTTTATGACATGGGAACCCAATATTCACTCTAGTATTTTTTATAATGCTTATCACTTTTTGGTGAAACATGGTACCAAACCCGGCATTCAATCAATTCTAAAAGCCTACCAACTGTATTTAGAGCAATGTCCGTCTTATAATGAAGAGCCAGTTTTAGGACTTACCAGAGCGTGGATCTTAGTCAAATTTGTTGAAAGCAATGTAATGCAACAATCATGCTGCAAAGCATGTAAAGGGCGATTTATTACCCATGCTTATCAACCGCATAATAGTTTTATTTGTAGTTTATGCCAACCACCGTCAAGGGCAGAAAAAAATAACAAAACACAGAAAGAAAACCATGCAAAATGCTTACAAGTATTATCAATACCCAATGGTTTTAATTCGATTATTGCAAAACAAATGACAGCTTAAATCAACATTATAAAAAAATAAGCATAGTTAATCACGATCAGTTTATGGAGAAAAAGGAAAGCCAATGCTCATCATTGTAGGATATATCGTTGTTATCGCTTCTGCCCTAGTTGGGTATGTACTTAGTGGAGGGTATTTAGCCGTACTTTTTCAACCGTTAGAATTTCTAATTATCGGCGGAACCGCTATCGGTGCGTTTATTGTCAGTAACGAAAAAAAAATCATTATCGCTACACTTAAATCGTTAGGTCAATTATTTAAGACATCAAAATATAATAAAACATTGTACTTAACTCTGATTAATTTAATGTACACCATTTTAACTAAAGTTCGCCAAAATGGGGGATTATCTATCGAGGCTGATATTGATAACCCGAAAGAAAGTGAACTATTTAAAGCTTATCCACTTATTTTAGCAAATCCTCAAATCTGTGATTTTATAACAGATTATTTGCGATTAATGATTAGTGGCAACATGGAAGTATACGAAATTGAAGCATTAATGAATGAAGAAATTGAAACCAAGTTACATGAATTAGAAAAACCAGTCGATGCCATTTCAAGTGTAGGCGATGGCTTACCCGCATTTGGTATCGTTGCAGCCGTTATGGGGGTTATTAATACGTTAGCACAAGCTGACAGACCGGCAAGCGAATTAGGAGAATTAATTGCTCACGCGATGGTAGGAACGTTTTTAGGTATATTACTCGCCTACGGTTTTGTTTCACCTTTAGCTGCACTTTTAAGACAAAAAAACGCCGACAGTGTAAAAATCTTGGAATGTGTCAAAGTGATATTAATTGCAAGTATGCATGACTATGCCCCTCAAATTTGTATTGAATTTGGACGTAAAACCATATTTTCTCATGAAAGACCTTCTTTCTTTGAATTAGAAAAATACCTACAAGAAATCAAAGAAAAAAATACTCAGCAAACAGAAAACAGTGAACAATGAAAAACAACTCAGTAAAAATAATTATCTCTAAAAAAAAATCTGGGCATAGTGGTGGGCATCATGGTGGTTCTTGGAAAATCGCCTATGCCGACTTTATGACCGCTATGATGGCACTATTTTTAGTCATGTGGTTAATTGCTAAAGCTAGCCCTCAAGAATTACAAGGCATTGCTGAATATTTTAGAACCCCTTTAATACTGGGGCAAAATGGCGGAAAAAACCTCAGTGATAGTGAAAGTCCAATACCTGGCGGTGGCGATGATTTTCACAAAAAAATAGGGGAAGAAAACAATACCACCTTGCATCAAGACCTGACTGATTCTGAGAAAAAACAGGTTGAAAAATTACAGTTAATCGAAACCGCACGCAAAATTAATGAAGTATTTGAACTCGATCCACGACTTAAAAAATTAGCGGCAAATTTAATTATAGAATTGACTGAAATGGGGTTACGAATCCAAATTTTGGCTAGCGATGATAAGCCCATGTTTGATGTCGGCAGTGCTGTGATTCACCCTAATATGCAAGAAATTTTAAATGCATTAGCACCAATCATTAATTCACTACCTAACAAAATTACGCTATCGGGTCATACCGATGAACGCCAGTATATCACAGGTGATCGGGGTTATAGTAATTGGGAGTTATCAGCTGACAGAGCAAACTCATCAAGAAGAGAACTGATTGCTGGTGGCTTAGATTCAAACAAAATTATTCGTATTATTGGATTGGCTGATACCGTAAGCTTAAATAAACCCAATTACAGTAATGATGCCAATCGTCGTATCAGTATTTTAATCTTAAATAAATCAGCACAACAATATATTGAAGATGAAAATAATATGACTGGCATTGATTTTTTAAAACAATCACAAAAAATTCAATCCGAATAATGCAGCATAAAAAGTTTTACCAAAAATCAGCGTTGTTTAATTTTGCAAAAAATAATTAAAGTTTTTAGCAATTAATCCGATATAGACAATATTCGTTTAGTTAATTATTGCGTGACTAACTAACACTATATTTGGGAGTTTTTATGTCAAATTCATTGATGAATACTGGTATTAGTGGATTAAATGCAGCACAAAATATGCTTAATGTTATAAGCAATAATATCAGTAATGCACATACTACGGGTTATAATCGTCAACAACAAATTTTAAGCCAAGCAAATAGTACTAAATATGGTTTTGGTTTTGTTGGTAATGGTGTGTGCGTCAGTGCTGTTAATCGAGCCTTTAATGGATTTGTTGTTGGACAATTACGCCAAGCACAGTCACAAAATGGTTCAATAAAAGCGTATTACAATGAATTATCTAAAGTGGATAATTTATTAGCTGAAAATGAAAATAGTATTGCATCACAACTCAATAATTTATTTTCTAGCTTAAATAAACTTTCATCAAATGCCGCTGACGCTGCAACTAAGCAAACGGTGATTAGCGATCTCACTTCACTAGTAAATCAATTTAATAAAACCGAATTAAATTTAAAAAATCAAATTGCCAATATTAATACTGAACTAAGCAATAACGTTAATCAAATCAACGCTTATACCAAACAAATTGCAGAACTAAATCAAAAAATTTCAAAACTACAGGCTGTGGGTGAAGCAAACCAACCTAATGCGCTGCTTGATGAACGCGATCAGCTAGTCAATGAATTAAGTGAAATTATCGGCATCACTGTCACCGAACAAAATGGTCAATATAATATTTCGCTTAGTAATGGCTTAAATTTAGTACAAGGTGCATCAGTTAATCAACTATCAGTACAACCTTCAACAGATGACCCTTCTTTAAATACAATTATTTACACTCATCCTTCTGGTGCGACTCAAGAACTCACAAGTCAACATATCACATCAGGCCGATTAAATGGATTATTAACTTCTCGTGATGGACCACTCCTAGAAGCACGTAATCAATTAGGTTTAATTGCATTAAATTTGGCTGAAAGATTTAATCAAGTCCATATGTCAGGTGTTGATATCAATGGTAATGCTGGCGAAAAATTATTTGATTACAATGCGCCTAGCAGTATCGCCAATATTAAAAATCAGGGAAATGCCACGGTAACCATTGATTATCAATCAGTTAAGGATGTTAAAGCGTCTGATTATAAAATCGAATTTAATGGTAGTGATTGGATAGTAACGCGATTATCTGACAATCAGCAAATCACGCCTCAAGTTGAGAATGGTGCATTAAACTTTGATGGTTTATCAATAAAAATCACTGGTACACCAGTTAATGGCGATTCGTTTATGCTTAAACCTGTTGCTAATATTGCTTCATCATTACAATTGTTGGTAAAAGATGTTAATCAACTTGCTACTGGGCTTGCCGATGACGAAAACGGTACTGGTGACAATCGTAATGTGGCAAAATTTTTAGAGATACAAAATGAAAAATTAATTAATGGCACCAAAACATTAAACAGTGCTTACAACACCTTAGTAAGTTATATTGGCAGTGAAACGCATACCGCCAAAATTTCTCTGCAATCCAACCAAAATATTACAGATCAGATTTATGAGCAAAATCAATCTATATCAGGGGTTAATATTGAAGAAGAGTATATTTCGATGCAGGTTTATATGCAGTATTATCAAGCTAATGCAAAAGTAATTGATGCTGCAACAACACTATTCGATACCATCTTAGGTTTGGCTAATTGATAAAAGGGTTTAATAATGCGAATTAGTACTAATTCAATGTATCAAAAAAATTTAAATAGTATCTTAAATACTAACAATAAATGGCAAAAATCTGGATTACATTTAGCAACAGGTAAGAAAATTTTAACACCTTCAGATGATCCGATGGGGGCATCACAAGCACTGATCCTTAAACAAGCACAGTCGAAGAACGATCAATTCCAAGCAGCACGCGAAAGTGTTGATAAATCATTAAGCCGACAAGATACGATTTTAAAAGAAGTTAATACCGTCATTCAAACTATTCAAGAAACGTTAGTTTATGCCGGAAACGAAACATTAAATGACGAAAACCGCCAAGATCTTGCCAACAAATTACAAGGTTTAAAAGATCAACTTATTTCATTAGCCAATGCTAAAGATACCAATGGTAATTATTTATTTGCCGGTAACAAAAACGACACACCACCATTTGTTGTTGATGAAGCAGGTAAAGTCAATTATGTGGGTGGAACATCACAAATTAACGTTTTGATTGATGACACGCGCGAAGTTTCACTTAGTTTTACCGGTGCACAAACCTTTATGAGTGGCGCCAATCCAAACCAACCTGATGCACCAAGCGATATCTTTGCCAGCCTAGATTATGCGCTTGATGCGTTAAATATGAAATTAGACAATAACGATGAAGATGCCATTAAGCAATTTCGAGCAGGATTAACTCAAGCAAGTTTAGGGATTGATAATGCTTTTGATAACATATCAACTTTAAGAGCGGCTGGCGGAACAGTATTAGCAGAAGTAGAAAGATTATCGGCTTTAGGTGACAGCTTAGATATTGAATTTGAAACCCAAATCAGTCAAATTGAAGATGTCGACTGGTATGAAGCAATTTCAGATTATGTAATGTTACAGGCAAATTTACAAGCTGCGCAATATACTTTTATGAATATGCAAAGTATGTCTTTATTTCAAATGAAGTAATTAACTATTTTTAATAGTTGTACTTTTGTTGCAATCATCATCAGTAAGACATCTCTAAAAATTAAAGGCGGGTTTACCCGCCTTTTTGATTATAGCAACTCGCGCCAACAACCAAAGTGCGCTTAGTTAAAAGCAATTTGTTTAAAACCACGGGTGGATATCGATGGTATTGTTGCTGCAATTTGCTCAATACGACCAATAATTTGAATTAGCTTATCGCGATGATACTTGTTGCAATCATCAGTAAGACATCTCTAAAAATTAAAGGCGGGTTTATCCGCCTTTTTGATTATAGCAACTCGCGTCAATAACTAAGGTGCGCTTAGTTAAAAGCGATTTGTTTAAAACCACGGGTGGATATTGATGGTATTGTTGCTGCAATTTGCTCAATACGACCAATAATTTGAATTAGTTTATCGCGATGATACTTGTTGCAATCATCAGTAAGATCTATCTCAAAAATTAAAAGCGGGTTTACCCGCCTTTTTGATTATAGCAACTCGCGTCAATAACTAAGGTGCGCTTAGTTAAAAGCAATTTGTTTAAAACCACGGGTGGATATCGATGGTATTGTTGCTGCAATTTGCTCAATACGACCAATAATTTGAATTAGTTTATCACTATAGTTTGGATCGGTAGCATAATTTGCCGCTTGTAATGCTTTGGCAGCTGAGCGAGCATCAGGCGCATTAACCACAGCACGATAACGAGGACTTTTGGTTAATAAATTGAGATAATCAGTCAATGCATGTTGTTTACTGTTATAAACTTTAAATTCATCCTGAATTTTTATCATCCGATTATTCACAAATTCTTGAGTGGTTAAGCGCGTTGAACTACCTTTCCAGGCAGGCGTCGCTTTAATCCCAAAGTAATTGTGACTGGTGAGATTATCTGCTGTTTTAATTTCCTTTTGCCCCCAGCCCGTTTCTAATGCTGCTTGTGCAATTATAACTTCATAAGGAATACCAGAAATCCCCGATGCTTGCTTAGCGGGTTTAAGCCACTGTTGCACGAAGGTTGTAACATGATCAGCATCAAGATCTTGGCGCGTAGTGTCAAAAGCTAACTCATTTGACTTAAGTTGTGATGCATTGTCTGCCTTATGTTGATGATACAGCATTTGCCCTAATGCTTGAGGTGAAAGATGCGAAGTATTTTCAGAAAATAAAGATTGAGCCAATTTTAAATTAGGATGTTTATTATTGCTATTAGACTGCATGTTAATCTTGGCTGCATCAGGTGAAGACTTGGTTAATTGTTGAGTGAGCATATTGGCTAATCCCAATCCTTTACCTGCAGATTGTTGTGCTATTTGCTGATCAAACATCGAGGTAAACAGCTGAGTGGCTGCACTAGTAAATAATCCCCCTTCTGGTACAGCCTTACGCATTGATTGCATCATCATATTAATAAAAAGTGTTTCAAATTGTTCGGCAACTTGTTTGATACTATCATTTGCACCGGTTGTCACATTTCGTTTTAAATGATGCAAACTCGATAAATCATAAGCAAAACGGTTAAAACTCTGGCCAATTTTATTATTCATCTTCAATTTTTAAATTTAAATTGTTTCTAATGCTGCATGCAAACAGCCTGCGGTTTTTAATGCTTCAAGTATTGACATCAATTCGGTTGGGGTGGCGCCTAATACATTTAGCGAATTAATCACATGTTTCAAATCTGTACCTGAAGCGAGATTATGTAGTGCCCCACCATCTTGCGTTATACTGACTTGATCATCAGGGATAATAGCAGTTGCACCGCCTGCTAATGGCGTGTTGGGTTGACTGACTTTTAGTTTATTATTGACCACAACAGATAAGTTACCATGTGCGACTGCACAATTATCTAATTTTACTTTTTGATTCATCACCACAACACCGGTTCGCGTATTTATCACCACTTTAGCTGAGATTGGCGTCACACCAATTTCTAAATTTTGAATTTGTGATAAAAATTTCACCCTTGCTTGGCTGTCTTTGGGCATAGATAGGCTAACAGTAGTCCCATCTAAAGCGACTGCTGTATTTTTTTGTAACTTATTAATCGCATCAGCAATTTTCAACGCTTGGGTAAAATCAAAATGGTTTAGATGCAAATACATTGTATTTTGTTCATCTAATCGCGTTGCCAATTCGCGTTCAATTGTCGCACCATTTGGAATGGTTGCGCCTGACATTTGATTAATACTCACACTGCTATTTTTACTGTTTGCGCCCATGCCGCCAACAAAAAGATTGCCCTGTGCAATGGCATAAACTTGATTATCTGCCCCTTTTAACGGCGTCATAATCAATGTTCCGCCTCGTAAGCTTTTAGCATTACCCAGTGAGGACACCACCACATCAATTTGCTGTCCCACTCGGGCGTAAGAAGGCAATTTTGCTGTTACCATCACCGCAGCCACATTTTTAAGCTGCATGTTGCTGCCCGATGGCACCGTAATACCGAGTTGAGAAAGCATGTTAGTGATACTTTGAATAGTAAATGGAGTTTGCGATGTTTGGTCGCCAGTACCATCAAGCCCCACAACCAAACCATAACCCACTAAAGCATTTTCTCTGACACCTTGAATAGAGACTAAATCACGTATACGCTCAGCATGACTCAGTGGCATACCTGCGATCATTGTCAAACTAAAACAGAGAATAAAACGCAAATTTTTCAGCATAACACTACTCATTAAAATGGAGAAAAATTAAAAAATAGACGCTGCAACCAACCCATGGTTTGGGCCTCGTCAATGTAACCATTACCGACATACTCAATACGCGCATCAGCAACTTGTGTTGAAATAACCGTATTGTTGCCACTAATAGTTCTTGGATTAACCACACCTGAAAATCGAATAAACTCGGTGCCTTGATTTATAGCTATTTGTTTTTCACCAATGACTTTTAAATTACCATTGACCATGACATCTTGAACCGTCACTGTAATCGTGCCGCTAAAGGTGTTTTTTGCATTCGCCCCGCCAGACCCTTTAAAATCATTTGCACCAGAAATATCAGTATCAACTTTGCCACGTCCAATTAGACCATCAAGAAATTGCGGCACAGCTTTGACACTTAAATCAGTTGAACCGTTTCGTCCCGCATTGATTGATGAACTTTTACTGGCGCTTACATTTTCTTGTAACACTATAGTTAACACATCACCAATGTTACGAGGTCGACGATCTTCAAACATCGGTTGATAACCAAAACTAGTGGGTTGTGAAGACTGATAAATCGAACCGGTTGAATTACCTATTACGGGCAGCATTGGTTCAATGCTTGTTTCGCCTTCAACTAAAGGTTTTTTAGGTAATTGGGCACAACCCAACAAAAGAAATACGGTTAAAATACCAAGATATCGCATTATGTTCATCGCATGATTACTGTTTAGAGTTGATTTAATCGTTGTAGCATTTGGTCCGAAGCCGAAATAGCTTTACTATTAATTTCATAAGCTCGTTGTACTTGAATCATGTTAACTAATTCTTCAGCAACGTTGACATTCGATGTTTCTATATAACCTTGATATAACAAACCTGCGCCATTTAACCCTGGTGTGTTTTCAGTTGGTGCACCAGAACTTTCGGTTTCGAGGTAAAGGTTTTCACCAACACTTTCAAGCCCAGTATCATTAATAAAAGTATGTAATGTTAACTGCCCGACTTGTACTTGTGTTGATTGATTAGCTAACGTGACATTGACAACGCCATCACGACCTACGGTCATTTTAATTGCGTTTGATGGAATATTAATTGTTGGCTGAATTTCATAACCGGCTGCGGTCACTAGCTGCCCATTTTGATTGACTTGAAAAGCACCACTGCGCGTATAAGCTTGCGTGCCATCGGGCATTAAAACTTGAAAGAAACCTTGCCCATTAATAGCAATATCACTGCTATTGTCAGTTAATTCTAAATTACCTTGACTATGAATACGTTCAGTTGCAACCGGTCTTACTCCTGTACCAATTTGTAATCCAGAAGGTAAGGTGGTTTGCTCTGAAGATTGTGCACCTGGCTGGCGGATAGTTTGATAAAGCAAATCTTCAAAAACAGCCCGTTGCCGTTTGAATCCACCGGTACTAACGTTAGCCAAATTATTAGAAATAATATCCATATTCATTTGCTGGGCAGTTAAGCCTGTTTTGGCTATCCATAATGATTTAATCATGGTTGTTTTTCCTATTCCTTTTAAGTTAATGATAAAATTTGATTGGCTTTTTGTGCATTTTCGTCAGCAGTCATAATCTCTTTCATCTGCATTTCAAATTGACGCGAGTGGCTAATTAAATTAACCATAGCAGCAACCGGATTAACATTACTGCCCTCTAAAACCCCTAACATCAATTTAGTATTAGGGTTATCTTGCATAACCGCGCCTCGGGTATCGCGTGTTGCTTGTGTTAATTGGAACAAGCCATTATCACCCCGTACAATTTCATTACGTTCAAGCTGTACTTTTTTTATTTTACCCACTTGCGCAATTGTCGTTGGCTGGTCACCCGCCCCCAAAGCCGATAAGGTTCCATCAGAACTAATAGTAACTTGTGAACCTTGGGGCACAGTTAATACATCATTATCACCGAGTAATGGATAACCTTGCACATTAAGCGTGCCATTTTCATCAATCTCGATAGCGCCATTGCGCGTGTATGCTTCGCTACCATCAGGTAGTTGCACCGCCAACCAATGATCTTTTGCCAATGCAACATCTAAATCACGTCCGGTATAATTAAATGTACCCATTTGCGAATCAAAGGTTGGTGTTGTCGCGGTAACCATAGTCCTTGTTGGTCTATCATTGCCAATGATAGGAACAGCTTTCATCGCTGTTAGCTGTGCTCGAAATCCTACTGTCGATACATTAGCAAGATTATTGGCAGTAATAGATTGCTGATGAAGTGTCTGACTTGCTGCTGACATAGCAGTATAAATAACGCGATCCATAAATAACCTTTATATCAACGAAGATTCACTAGTGTATTTAAGATCTGATCTTGAGTCTTAATTGTTTGTGAATTAGATTGATAGTTACGTTGAGCAACAATCATATTGACCAATTCTTGACTCATATCGACATTTGATGACTCAACTGCGCCACTGGTTAATGCACCTAAAGTCCCCGAATTTGCAATACCGAGCACTTCAGCACCAGAATTAATGGTTGAGCGCCAGTTATTGTTGCCGGCTGATTCCAATCCATTGACATTGGCAAAATCAGCCATCGCAATTTGACCCAGTAACATCGTTTGTTGATTAGAATAGATACCATAAATCGAACCATCATCACTAATACTGTAACCGACTAAATCCCCCGGTGCATAACCATCGACCACAGGTGTTTTGATGCTGCCAACTTCCTTACCCATATTTTGTTGCGAGCTATTGGCTAATGATAAAGTAAAGGTATTATCAGCAGATCCGTTAAGTCCTTTAATATTAATCGTCATTTCAGGATTGCTAATGAGTTTTCCCGAGGAATCAAACTCCATCTGCCCAATTTTTTGTAAATTACTGCTCGGATCACTACCATCGATATAATGCACATCCCATTGATTGTCGGCAGTTTTGACATAAAAAAGCTGAACATTACGTTGATTACCCAATGAATCATAAGTAGTAACAGTTGTGGAATAATTGAACGTATCAGCATCAAGCGCATTGACAGGTTGTTTTTCAGGTATTTTGCTGTTTGAATTTAAATTGGTTTGTAACGATGCCTTGGTTGTCGCTGATGCATTTAACATTTCTTGCGAAATTTTAAGAGGTCCAGGCGCACTACCTTGTTGTACTTTGGGCGGTGTACCTGATGCCAGATAACCCGTTAATTGCAAACCATCAGCAGAAATAATATTGCGCTCAGCATCTAATTGAAATTGCCCATTACGGGTATAGTAAACTTGACCACTACTATCCACTAAACGAAAAAAACCATTCCCCGAGATAGCAACATCTAAACTATTATTGGTTGAAGTTGCGGTGCCATCATTAAAATTTTGCATAACAGCCGCCACTTTCACGCCCATACCGACTTTTGAGCCAGCATAAATATCGGCAAATGAAATACTCGCACTTTTAAAGCCTACTGTTGCAGAGTTAGCAATATTATTACCAATAACATCTAACTGTTTTGATGCGGCATTCATACCGCTAATTGCTTGAGAAAATCCCATATAAACTTTATCTCCCTAAAGAATTTGACGAACTTCGTCAATACTAATTGAACCAAGTATGCCTAAATCAAGTAAGACTTTATTATTCACTTGACTATTTATAACGCCATAAACGACAGAATAAGATAGTGACGTTGACGATACACTTTGCCCATCGCTTGTCGCCTTAACGGTAAAGGTATAACTGCCATCCGGGGCTGTTGTTCCATCATTAAGTTCACCATCCCAAGTAAAAGAGCTCACCCCAGCGGAAATCGAACCTAAATCAACTTCACGTACCACATTTCCATTTTCATCTTTAATGGTAATAACAACAGAATCCGCATCACGGGCTAATTCAAAACCAAATGGGGTAGTAATGGTTTCGCGCTCACCACCGCTCTCATCTTGTTCTGAGGTAGCAACCAAAATTTTATTACCGGGCACCATCACACCTTTACCAATCAGGTTACTGGCATTAACAGAAAGACTGTCGTCAATTTGACCAGATACTACCCCTAATGTTGTGTTTAACCTTTCAATGCCAGCTAAGGTATTAATTTGAGCCAGCTGCGAAGTTAATTGGCTGTTATCCATTGGATTAGTTGGATCTTGATTCTTCATTTGAGCAATAAGCAGCGTTAAAAAGTTATCTTGCAACTCTTTACTTGAATTTGCTTCCGCTGCACTTTTTTGCATGGATTGTGGGCTTTTTATCGTTGATGATTCCGAAACCGGTACGTTAGACACTCCCATAAATGACTCCTTACTACTGTCCTAAGGTCAGTGTTTTTAACATTAAACTTTTTACCGTATTAATGACTTCTACATTTGCCTGATAACTGCGCGAAGCCGAAATCGTGTTAACCATTTCACCGACAATATCAACATTAGGTTTTTGAATATAACCTTGCTCATCAGCCAGTGGATGATGGGGTTCGTAAACTAAATTCATCGGAGTTGGATCATCAATAACTTGGGTAACTTTTACACCAGCAATGTGATTTTGATAGCCCTGATGATCAACACTAAACACCACCTGTTTAGCGCGATAAGCTTGACCTGAAGTACTGGTCACACTGTCAGCATTAGCAAGGTTACTGGCACTGACATTCATCCGCTGCGTTTGCGCCATTAAGGCTGAAGCTGAAATTGAAAAAATAGAGAAACTCATATCTATTGTTATCCTTGCTGTAATACTGACATTACATTCTTAAATTGTTCACCTAAAAAGGTTAAATTGCTTTGATAATGAATCGTGTTGTCGATAAATTCCGTGCGCTCTTGATCCATTTCGACAGTATTCCCATCAGCCGAAGCTTGATAAGCAATACGATAAAGAAGATTGGTATTCGTTGTTATAGGTGATTGAATTGCAATATGATTTTTGTTAGTCACTTGCAGTTTTACGCCATTAATATTATTTTGATTATTCAGTGCTTTGTTTAATTCAGCATTAAAATCAATATCTCTAGCCTGATAATGCGGCGTATCACTGTTAGCAATATTTGCAGCTAAAATCTGTTGACGTGTTTCACGTATATTTAATGCTTGTTGATGAAAATTCACAAATGTATCTAATTTATTCAGCATAAAAATCATCTCACCTTTATTGATGTTTTGAATTTTAAGTGAATCAAAAAAAAATCATCGTACAAATAACACCAAAAATTGTCCTTATTTCAACATTCAAACCATTTACGCATACAGTAAAATTCGACCATAAATAATTTTAAAAACAAGTAACTATGACATTTTTTATTAGATTGATATTTTGCATTTTTATACTATTAGGCTGGAAAACATCGTTTGCTGATGTACTTGATAATCAGATCCATCATTTTATTTTGGAACAATTGCAAGATAAAAAAATCGATCATATTGCGATTCGTTATCTAGCCGCTCAACCTGATTTAAACTGCCGTAAACCAACATTAAAATTACTAAGTAAAAATAAACTATGGGGCAACCTTACCCTGAGTGCAAAATGTAAAAATCAAACCAAATATATCCAACTCTATGTCGATGTGGTTGGCAGTTATATTGTTGCCAATCAAGCAATAAATGCCGACACCAAAATTACAGAACAACACATAACAGAGCAATCAGGTCAATTAGACAAACTCCCGGCCACAATCATTTTAGATAAAAGCCAAATTATTAACCATATTGCAATACGGCATATCGATCCACAAGAACCCATAAAAACTTCAATGATTAAAAGACACTGGCAGGTTAAAGCCGGACAACAGGTTAAAGTGATCATCAATGGAGATGGTTATTTAGTGGCAACTAAAGGTAAAACGTTGGCTAATGGTGCCTCGGGTGATTATATTCACGTTAAACTCAATACAGGCACGATTGTTGAAGGTATTGTCAGTGAGCAAGGTATAATAATTAATCAATAAATAAAATTAATGATTTTCAAATTTTTGCCGATAATAACATTAAACAAATCATTTAAATTTGAACTTCAATTAAAGGTATTTTATGAGTATAGATGCAACTAAATTGGTGACAACAATATCGGGACTACTCAGCCGTGAGGTAATCAATGAACAACAAAAAAATCCAAAGGCATCTGTACCAGAAAAAAATGATTCAACCACTTGCACTGACTTAAGGTTAAGTCAACATGTTATGGCACAATTGCAGTGCAGTGAGAACGATATTGATATCGAAAAAATAAAGACAATAAAGCAGGCAATTAGCAACGGTAGTTTAGTGATTAATCCAAGTAAAATTGCAGATGCGTTAATTCAACAAACTATTGAAGATATTAAAAGCTAATTCAAAACTGAAGGGAAATAAAAATGTTAGAATTAGACAACATTTTAGATAACGTCATCATTATGTTGCAAACATTATCCGACGTTCTTAACAATGAACAGCAAATATTGATTGAAAATAGTGCTATCAATCAACTCAATGCAGTTATTAACCAAAAAAACCAACTACTCATTGAGTTAAAATTACTCGACGAAAAGCGCATAAATTTTAGCAAACAGAATAATATCCAATCACCTTATAGTGAAAAAGCAAAGCTTGCTGATAAATGGCAATTTATTGTCAATACCACACAACAATTAGCGCTAATTAATCGTGAAAATGGCATGATTATTCAAAAACGTATGAACTTAACACAACAATCAATTGATTATCTAAAAAGCATTAATAATCCGGTTGTTTATACTAATCACGGTTATCAACAGACCGAAATTATTTCATCAAAACGCGCCAAAGTTTAGTGATAAAAGATATTATATGTTAGTAAACGCGATAAATACCCCGTAATTTAGGGTCTTTTCTAGCCAATAACTTTTTCGAGTTGAGTTCATACTGTCACTATTCTTATCCCCTAAATTTTATTTAAGCTCAATATGGCTGACGACAGTGATTTAGATAAAAGCGAACAACCCACAGATAGTAAAATCAAAAAAGCTAAAGAAAAAGGGCAGATTCCACGATCGCGTGAACTAACTTCGTTAATCATATTACTGGTAGGTATTACACTATTTTCGATGATCGGTGCCAATTTAGTTGGCAATTTGATCGTTATTATCAAAACAGCAATGAAAGTGTCTAATCATGTTTTGGATGATAAGCTAGTCATTTTTAATTTGGTTAATTTATTCACAGCTGGTTTTTGGTCTATTTTGCCAATTTTTTTAGGTTTAGTGATTGTAGCTATCCTAGCGCCGCTTTGTGTTGGCGGCTTACTATTTAGTTTGCAATCAATTAAACCTAATTTTAAAAAACTCAATCCAATTGCCGGATTCGGTCGATTATTTAGTACGAAAATTTTTTCTGAACTACTCAAATCTATCCTTAAAGTCGTGTTAATTTCTGCTGCATGCGCACTTTTTTTATTACACCAATTTTCTACCATACTCTCATTGCCCAACATGTATTTAAGCAATGCGTTAGCAAAAGCCGCACAATTAATTATGATTTGTGGGTTATTTGCCGTCATATCTTTAATTCCAATGGTGGGGTTTGATATTTTTTATCAAATATGGAGCAATTTAAAAAAATTGCGCATGTCGAAACAAGAGATTAAAGATGAGTTTAAAGAGCAAGAGGGCAATCCGCAAATCAAAGGGCGCATTCGTCAAGTGCAACAAGCGATGGCAAGGCGCCGAATGATGAACGATGTAAGTAAGGCAAATGTGATTATCACCAATCCAACCCATTATGCGGTGGCTTTACACTATGATGAAAAAACTATGGCGGCCCCTAAATTACTTGCCAAAGGCACCGATAACACGGCTTTACGGATTAAAGAAATCGCCAGTGAACATGATATTCCACAATTAGAAGCACCACCACTTGCTCGCGCGTTATATCGTCACGGTGAAATTGGTCAAACCATTCCGACTGAACTTTATACCGCTGTCGCGCAAATTTTAGCTTGGGTGTATCAATTAAAACATTGGCGTAAACATGGTGGCAACAAACCAGCAAAACCCAATAACTTACCCATACCCGATTTTTTATCTGAAAATAAATAAAGGCAACCACTATTTTTATGATTAAATCTAAATTACTCAATATATTATCAATAAACGCATTAAAAACTGGTCATTATCAAATATTAGCCGGTCCATTACTGATTTTATTAATACTATCGATGATGGTATTGCCCTTACCGGCATTTGTATTAGATCTGTTTTTTACCTTTAACATTGCTTTGTCGATTATTATTTTAATTGTTGCATTATTTACTAAGCGAGTACTTGATTTTGCTGCCTTTCCAACTGTTTTACTTTTTGCCACCTTATTGCGATTATCGTTGAATGTTGCGTCAACGCGCGTCGTGTTATTAAAAGGTCATACAGGTAGTGCTGCCGCAGGGCGAGTTATTGAAGCTTTTGGCCATTTCTTGGTTGGTGGTAATTTTGCAATAGGCATTGTGGTGTTTATTATTTTGGTGATTATTAACTTTATGGTTATCACCAAAGGGGCTGGGCGTATAGCCGAAGTGGGTGCGCGCTTTGCGCTTGATGGTATGCCAGGTAAACAAATGGCGATTGATGCTGATCTTAATGCTGGATTAATTGGTGAAGACGAAGCCAAAGCGCGCCGAGCCGAAGTCACGCAAGAAGCTGATTTTTATGGTTCGATGGATGGTGCCAGTAAATTTGTCCGTGGCGATGCCATTGCCGGCTTATTAATCATGGCCATTACCATTATTGGTGGTTTAATGGTTGGTATTATGCAACATGATATGACACTTGCTGATGCCAGTAAAACTTATGTCTTACTAACCATTGGTGATGGTTTAGTCGCTCAAATTCCCTCACTGATTATTTCAACCGCCGCAGGCGTGATTGTAACTAGAGTCAGCTCGCAAGAAAATATTAGTGAGCAGATGCTCAACCAGTTATTTAAAAATCCACAAGTATTAATTTTAACAGCGGCTGTGATAGGGCTACTTGGTTTGATTCCTGGTATGCCAAATTTAGTGTTTTTATTGTTTACCGGTCTATTATTGGCTATTGCTTGGTGGTTAGCTAAATATAAAAAAAATGAGGTTAAACAACAAACCAAACAAGTCAATGTCGATGCCACTACACCAAGTAATATTGAAGCATCTTGGTCGGATGTCAATATTGAAGATACTTTAGCGATGGAAGTCGGATATGGGTTAATTCCAATGGTTGATCAATCACAAAATGGCGAATTACTTGGTCGAATACGCAGTTTACGTAAAAAATTTGCACAAACTTTTGGATTTTTACCACCACAAGTACATATTCGTGACAATTTGTCCTTAGCCCCTTACCAATACAAATTATTTATAAAAGGTGGTGAAATTGGGCAAGGTGAAATTATGAATAATAAATGGTTGGCAATCAATCCAGGTAAAGTGGTAGAAACCATTGAGGGTATTGCAACAACCGAGCCGGCTTTTGGATTACCGGCAATCTGGATAGATGAAAGCAATAAAGAAAATGCACAAATATTAGGTTATACCGTTGTCGATACCAGCACCATGATTGCCACACATTTTAACCACTTACTACAACAATTTGCCAGCGAATTATTAGGCAGATTAGAAACCCAAGAACTGCTTGACCGCCTGAAACAAGAGGTACCTAAGTTAGTTGAAGATTTTATTCCAGAGGTTGTAACGTTAACAACCTTTCATAAAATACTACAAAATTTAATAGCGGAAAAAGTGTCTATTCGTGATATGCGCACTATTATTGAAACTATTTGTGAAAACGCACCAAATCAAAATGATGTTTATCAATTATTGAGTATAGTCAGGATTGCTTTAGGTAGAGTCATCACTCAACAATGGTTTGCAGGTAACAATCCAATCGAGGTGATTGGCTTAGATATCAATTTAGAACGTTTATTACTGCAAGCCATGCAAAATACCAGTCATGTTGAACCGGGGCTTGCCGAGCAAATCATTGAACAACTTAAACAAGCACTTCATCAACAAGAAGCAATCGGCGCGCCACCAGTATTATTAGTTAACCACTCACTAAGGCTGATGCTATCACAGTTTTTGCGACCTAATTTTCCACAATTGGCGGTATTATCTAATCTTGAAATTACTGATAATCGTGAAATTAAGGTGACATGCCAAATTGGCAATACCTAATAGAACATAACATAAATAAGCATTAAAATTGGTTGACTAGCGAAAGTCGCTAAAGCATAACTGAGTTAACAAAGATGATCATTATCAGTAATGATCATCATTCAATATCACTTATTACTTTTTTCAAAAATAGTACCTTTTCTAAATGGGGATTGTTTAAAGGCATATTTTGTTAATAGAATATAACTCAATCCACCAACAAAAAAGCCAATTAGCCACGATAAACTCACTTCACAAAACGCGGCAGCCGAGCCAATAAACATTGCTAAAATAGCAGCTTTATTAAAGCCTGCAAATTGACCATTTTTATTATAGAGTTCATTAATATCGACTTGTTGGCGCCTTAATAGATAATACTCTACAAGTAAAATTGCCACAATTGGCCCTAAGAACGCAGAATAGATCAAAATAAACAGACCTAAGCCCTTGGCTGATGAGTCTTGCACTAAGATCCAAGGAAAAGAAGCAATGGCGAGTAACCCCGTGATCGTTACCGCTGATTTATATTTGACTTTAGTTAATAAACTAATCACATATGCCGGTGGAATAATATTTGCCACCATGTTAACTGCAATCGCCCCAAGTACAATAAATGACGATACCGCAACAGTAATATAAGAATTATCAACAACAATTGCAAAAGCTTTAACTGGGTTACTGTTGCCTGTCACCGATGCTAACATAGCACCAATTGTGATAACAAATCCATAGGCAATGGTGATAGGTACAAAATATAACAGTCCGCGTTTACCGTTACTAATACCTGATTTGAGTTCGCGTGAATAATCCGCTGCACTCAAAAATATTGCAGCATAATTACCTAAAAACATCATAATAAAACCAAAAAATGGTAATCCCCAAGTTCCTTGAGTATTAATCCATTTTTCAATAATGACAGTTTGATGATTGCGAAGTAATAAAATAAAAGCATAGACAAGTGCGGATAGAATAACTAATGATATTAATATCTCAACCCATTTAATCGCATGAAAGCCATACAGTGATAACCCAATTTGTATAAATTGTAAAACCACAAAACAGATAAAGACATTATCAAAACTCTCATTGGATAGAATTTTGATAATTTCATTAAGTGCCGTGCCACCTATCCAACTTTGAAAGCCATACCAGACAATACCTGGAATACCACGAAGCAGTGAAGAGATTATCGAACCTTTTATACCAAATGACATTCTAAGTTGGACAACATAAGGAATGCCAGTACGGTAACCTAAGCGATCATTAAGTACAAAAATACTGGTAATAATTAAAATAGCAATCAAAGCCGCCATAAAGGTTTGCACAATATTCATAGTGGCAAAACCGGCAACCACTAAACTGGCACCTAAGGTCATATTGCCAAGATTCACACCATCACCAATCCACATAAAAGCATATGCCAAAGGATTAACCGTACGCTGTTGTGGTGTTTTGGGTAATAGTGATTTATCAATATTTAATTGGTTATTAGATAATTGAGGGCGATTATTATTCATTACCTATTCCTTTCGTACTTAACTTTTTAACGCCGCTATATTTAAACTAACGACGAATAAATGATCCTTTTGGTGTCGATTCAATACCCGTAGTCAAATTGTAAACTGTTTCGCCACGTAATAACGTACGTACCACTTGTGCGTTAATTTGTCGTCCAACATAAGGACTAAATTTGTTACGATATTGAAGATCTTCTGCCCTTACCACATAACTTGATTGGGGTTTGATAAAGATAATATCCGCATCTTTGCCAATCTGAATTGAACCTTTAGTTGGTAAGTTATAACGCTCAGCAGGATTTTTAGCGATGATATCGGCAAACTGTTTTAATGACATACCGCGTTTTTGCACCGCTTCATCAAAGAAAATATCGACATTATTTTGTACACCCGAAATTCCACCCCATGCATCAAATGCATTAGTTTTATTTTTCATTTCATAAGTACAAGGAGAATGGTCAGATACGGCGGTAATAATGTGACCAGAAAATAGATATTTCCATAATCCATCTTGGGCTTGTTTATCACGAATAGGGGGTGAACATTTTGCTAAAGGTCCGATAGCATCAAGTTCATCGGTGGTAAAATAGAGATAATGAATACAGGTTTCGCAAGTGACATCAACCCCTTCTTGACGCGCTTTTATCACCTCTTCAACGCCTTCTGGGCACGCCACATGACAAATATGAATACGGCACCCCGTTTGTTTAGCAAAAAAGATTGCCCGGCGAATTGCTTCTACTTCTGTAAAAATAGGACGGGTTGCCACATACTGTGAAACGCGCGTTTCACCTCGATCTTTGGCTTGTTTACCTAACATGTCGGTAATGGCGGCATTCTCAGCATGAATAGCCAGTAACTTACCGGTTTTAGCAATTTGACGCATGCCCTCCCAAAGTGCATAGTCATTAACGTTTGCAAAATCGCCCTCTAAAGTAGGATCGCCACACGTTGCCATAAAACATTTAAATGCGGTAACACCTTCTTTAACTTGTGCTTCAATGCCACCATTAGTGAGGTTATAAGGAACTAAACCGCCAAATGAAGCAACATCAACATAGAGTTTGCCCTCACCGGCAGCGTATTTTTGTCGAAGTGTATCACCACAAGTGGTTGCTGGCAGTTGATTAAGTGGCATTTCAACAAAGGTTGTCACGCCACCTTTAGCGCAAGCTTTGGTACCAGTGACATAACCTTCCCACTCACAACGAATACCGCCAGGTTCGCTTATATGTACATGTACATCAACCATACCAGGGCTAACAATTAAACCTTGAGCATCAATAACTTCATGTGCACCATTTAGATCTGGAGCAATGGCTGCAATTTTGCCATTTTTAATGGCAACATCAGTACGGACTTCACCTGATTCTAAAATGACAATACCATTTTTTATAATTCGATCATACTGCATAATAATTTTCCAAAAATGATTAGTAAAAAATATACTTGTAATAACGCTTATTGTTCATCTTATTCATTATTACTGTTCATTACTACATTTTTGTGCAAAAAACATACCAAGGAAAAAACCACGTATCATTGCTACTTATTTGATCTTTACGCACCAAAATGATCCACTTTATAATTATTGCAGACTGTTTTTAAACATTATGGTGCATTAGGTTAAGCAATACCAAAACGTATCAGCAACGTCATATCAAATAATTTAAATGGTGATGTACTTTAATTATCAATATCAGCCTAAAACCAGGTTCTATTTGTTATTTATGTAAAGTGTTACTGACATAAATAAGAACGACGTTTTAATCTATCGAAAATACTTTTTATAAAGTTTTAATATACTATATTTTTATATAGATTTTATCTTTCAAAAAATCAATCTGTTAAATCTTTAATGGATTTTATTATGGCATTAACTCCAATTTCTACTTTACTGCGGGCACAACCTACATTTAATCTTAAAAATCCTAGTCCAGCATCTCCATAGGTGGATCCAGGCATAATGGCAACTTTTTCTTTAAAGATGAGTTGATGTTGTAATTTCTCATCATTTAAATGAAAAGATCTTAAATCAATCCAAGCTAAATAAGTTGAATCTGGAGGTGTGCAATTTAATTGGGGAAACGCTTTATTTAGTTCATCTGCAACAAAATTTAAATTAGCTTGTAAATAAGTTTTTAACTGAGAAAGCCAAGGTAAACCCTCCTGATAGGCAGCAATTGTTGCAACTAATGACAAAACCGCGGGTGATGAGAGTCCATCACAAGATTTAAGCTGTTGTAGATAATCATTTCTAGTCTCTTCACTTTGGATGATACCGTAAGCACCGGTTAAAGCAGGAATGTTGAAGCTTTTAGAAGCAGAAGAAACTATAGCCCAGTTATTTTTACCATATTGGCTCCATGGAATATGCTTGCCAACCCATACCATATCCATATGAATTTCATCACTAATGACTTTCACATTATATTTATCACATAAACTCGATATAACCTTTAACTCTTCGTGATTCCAGACCTTACCGGTAGGGTTATGAGGATTGCATAACAATAGTATTTTGACATCTTTTTTAGATAAGATTGTTTCAAGATAATTGAGGTCACATTCCCAATTATTATTTTGTTTAATTAAAGGACATGATTGTACTTTTCTTTTATTACCTAAAATGGTTTTATAAAAAGCATCATATGCCGGAGTATGCAATACGACACTATCCCCTTCGTCACTCCATAAAGAAATTAATTTTGATATTATATAAATAACTGATGGGCCATAGACAATCATTTCAGGATCAATTGAGGTATCAAATTGAGATGAAAACCAATATTTAATAGCACCTAGATATTCTTCATTCTTCCAACGACTATAACCTAAAACCCCATGTTCAATTCTTTTTTCCAGTGCTTTTTTGATACAAGGTGCTATTTTAAAATCCATATCTGAAATGGTAAAAGGTGTTAAATTAGCAACGCCAAAACGATCTTGAACATAATCCCACTGTGTACACCATGTCCCTAATCGATTAACAGGTTGGTCAAAAACAAAAATGTCGTTTGATAACGTCATGTCCATATTCCTTGCAAACAAAAGGGAGAGTATAAGTACTCTTCCTTTAGGGTATATAATTAATTATTCAAATATTTTTGTAAATCATCTTTTACAACTTGAACTTGGGGGCCTATCACAACTTGTAAATTATGATCATTAAGTCTAACCACGCCAATAGCTTTGTTAGCTTTTAATTTAGCATCATCGACAAGATTAATATCTTTTACAGACAATCTTAATCTAGTAATGCAATTGTCCAAAGAGATGATATTGTCCACACCACCTAATGCTTCAAGAATTTCAATAGTGTTATAACCAGAATTAGTCGCTAAATTATTCTTAGCTTGAGGAGTACTATCGGTATCAAATTCGTTATCACTTTCTCTGCCTGGAGTTTTTATATTGAATTTCAGTATGAAAAATCTAAAAATAAAGAAGTAAATAACAAACCAAAAAGCAGCAACAACGGGTACTAAATACCATTTAGTGGCAGTACCATGTAAAATACCAAAGACCACAAGATCGATAATATTACCGTCAGTATTACCAATTGTTACACCGAGCAGTGACATTACCATAAAACCAAGTCCAGTTAAAACAGCATGGATAACATATAAAACTGGGGATACAAATAAGAACAAAAATTCTAATGGTTCAGTTATTCCACCAATAGTACAAGCTACAATACCTGAAATTAGCAATCCTTTTATTTTATGTCTATTTTCTGGCTTAGCGCAGACATACATAGCCAATGCCGCTCCAGGTAATCCCCCTAAAAATGATGGCATTTTACCTTGAGATAAAAATCTCGTTGCGCTTTCTGAGAATTCAGTCGTTGTAGGACAAGATAATTGTGCTTGGAATATGGTTAATGCCCCACTAACTGTTTCATTACAAACTTCCATTGTGCCACCAGCATCAGTAAAACGCACCAAAGCAACTAAAATATGGTGTAATCCAAAAGGTAATAACAGTCGTTCGCCAGTACCAAAAATAAATGGACCAAAATCACCAGTACTATTGACAATATAACCTAATCCACTAATACCTTTGGCAAAAAATGGCCAAATTAAAGGTACTAATAATCCCAAAATACCGAAAGTAACAGTTGTAATAATTGGCACAAAACGATTACCACCAAAAAAAGCTAATGCATTTGGCAAACGAATTGCTCGGAAGCGTTCATGTAATATGTAAACCAAAATACCAACAAAAATAGCACCTAAAATACCAGTATTAATTGATTGAATACCAAATATCGATTGAATATCATTAGCTCTTAAGACCGCTGGGTCTGTAGTCGGTAAAATACCAGAAATAGTCAAATAAAAGTTAATACTTAGGTTAAGTACAATATAACCAACAAAACCAGAAAAAGCAGCAACGCCTTTATCTTCTCTAGCTAAACCTAAAGGAATAGCGATTGCAAACATTACCGGAAGAAAGCTAAATGCAAAAGAACCAACTTTACTCATCCATGTGAAAATGGTAATACAAAAGGCATTATCTAAGAAAGGAAGTAAATCCCGCACATCCTGGCTAGCTAATGAACTCCCAATTCCAAGCATAATCCCACAAAATGAGAGCAAAGCTACAGGTAGCATAAATGTCTTACCTAAACTCTGAAAAAATTCCCAAAATGTTACTTTATTTGTTGTTTTATTTTCCATAATTTCATCCATTTTTATAAAAACACATTTAATTTAGCTCAATACTCTATTTTTTACCATAGATGAAATGAGGGAATTATCTCGATAATAATAATAAAATATAATGTGTATGATAACTATATGAATAAAAATAACATTAATAGAATCTGACCAGATTAAGCAGCATGATTAGTTTGCCTATTTTTACCTAAAGTTTAATTTATAGCTGAATTTTGCCTATGCAAACAATAAATATGCTTACCGTGTTTATTGTTTGGCAATTTTAGATTATAAATTAACACTCGTTTAAGCGCTGATGGCCTTAATCAAAAACTTGCAACACTAGTTCGGCAAAAGTGAGCTGAATCGGCAAACCTCATATCATTAGCTAAAGTTGTTAATGTATGACACAACATTTATCATATAAATCATATAAAGTACTAAACGAATTCGAGTTTTCATTTATCCTATTTTCCTAAATTTATCTGTAAATGATTAATAAACAGCTACTCAACCAAATACGATAAAAATGGTTATTAATAGTTGATAAATAGAGTGGTTTATTGGGGGAAAGGTGATCGGTTTTAACTACCTTACATTAATCACAACGACTTAATGTAAGGTAATGTCTAAAGATTACTCAGTAACAATAGTAAAACGTTGTTTAATATGTTTAGCATGTTCAGCTTCGTCGATCATAGCAATTGCATAATCGGCATAGCTAACGTGGCTTTTACCGTTACTATTGAATAAAACTTGCTCACCGCCAGAAGTGTAATGACCGGTTCTTGGTCCATCAGCGATAAACTCAATAGCTGGACTTAAATAGGTCCATTGTACGTCATCGCATTTTTTCAATTGATCAAGGCCTTTAGCCATATTATTGGCTAGCGGTTTAAACTCGTCAGGGAATTGAGGTGTATCAACTAAACGAACTGTTTGTTCTGGGTTAACGTACAAGCTTCCCGCTCCACCAACAACTAACAAGCGATTAGGTTTACCACTTAAAATATCAGTTAAATGTTTTAAGCTAGTTTGATGTTGTGGAAGGGTGTCGGGCGTCCACGCCGCGAACGCATCAATAATGACATCAAAAGATTTCAAATCGTCGTATGTAAGTTGAAAAAGATCTTTAACTAGCACGTTTGCTTTAGGATCAACTTTCGCATCAGCTTTACGTACAATGGCGGTAACATCATGTCCACGCGATAGCGCTTCTTTAACAATCAAACTACCTGATTTACCATTAGCACCAATAACTGCAATTTTCATTATCCACTCCTTTTGTCTTATCTAAATAAAATATTTTAAATTTTGGTTAATGCCTAATTTACTGAGCATCTACGACCCAAACACGATATTTAGATTAATATTCAAAGTTTCTATTGTAAAGTAGGTACTAAGTAGTAATATAGTATCCAATTTGGAACCATTGTTGAATTTAAAGGAATTATTGATATGTTAACCATTGACAATTTACCACCTTGCCCTGTTGAAACTACATTAATGCTAATGGGTGATAAATGGAAAGTTCTGATTATCCGAGACTTACTGACCGGCACTAAACGTTTTGGCGAATTAAAAAAATCACTAAATGGCATATCACAAAAAGTGTTAACTCAACATTTAAGAGCAATGGAAAAAAGTGGTCTTATTCATCGTAAAGTCTATGCTGAGGTTCCCCCTAAAGTTGAATATACTCTTACCGAAGTCGGGCAAAGTTTAAAACAAGTACATGATGCGATGTTAGATTGGGGACAAGCGTATAAATCAAGAAAGAATCAGCAATAATAATTACAAATCAATCATATAGATATAACTAAAAACGCATAATTAAAACCCAAAAGAGTGGTAAACAACTTACCATTCTTCAATCAAATACAGTTAGTTATCTACTTCCAGACAACCAAAATAAAATTCACCGGTTTTAGCGTCTTGATCGCGACCAATAAGCACTGTCTTTGGATAAGGATTATCAGTAGTCACAGGGGCAGTATATTTATAATATTGATTGATATTCCCCCAAGAAAGCGTTTGTTTTAGCTCATTAGGAATTGGTTTTGCGCCAATCGATTGAGCAAAATTATTCATATCCCCTTTAGCGATAGCAAAAAAATAAGACCCACTATCACCAAGATAACGCACAACAGATACTGTAACATTATCAATGTTAAACGGTGTGGCAAAATGAAATTCCTGATTAATCAGTCCATCTTCTTCCAAATTTTTAACTTTAATATTGTGTTCACGTAGTCGCGCTACTGTTTTGGCATCGCGCGCATCAAAAGCCTCGGTTTGGCAGAATAAAGCAGCTTTAAATTCATCTTCAACGGTGGCTGCTTTTGGATTAGCCAATGCCACCCCTTGTAAGCCCAACATAAGTACTATACCACCGAAAATCTTATAGTGTGTTTTCATATGTTCCTTATAAAATCCTAAACCATACATGTAAATATTCAGCTAATTAAATTTATTTAACCGACCAAACAACATATTGCTGGCTTTTGATAAAAGTCTTTTTTGTCTAAACATTGAAGTTTTTCATAAACGCTATTATGACTTTTTTTGTATCAAAAGATACTATTTTTTCTCAAAGCAAAAGTGAGCCATGCAATATGAATATCGCAATTTCCCTTAAACTATATTACTATGATTTAACTGATTTTCATTCACTGAACTAACTATGCGCGAGTCTTCCAATAACTTAACCATTAAAGATATTGCCAAACTTTGTGGGGTAAGTAAGTCCACTGTTTCAAGGGTAATAAATCACGATCCTATGGTGAAGGAAGTGACGCGTAATAAAGTCATGGCGATAATTGAGCAGTATCAATTTACCCCATCAAAATCAGCCAGGGCAATGCGTGGTTATGGTAATAAAGTGATTGGTATTATTGTAACTCGCCTTGATTCGATGTCTGAAAATCAAGCAGTGCGCTCAATGTTACCTATTTTTTACCAGCGTGGTTACGATCCTATCATTATGGAAAGCCAATTTAACATTGATAAGGTGCAAGAACACCTAGCAATGCTAAAAGAGAAACAAGCAGATGCGGTAGTAATATTTGCGTTTACCGGGCTTGATAAATCTTTATTATCTGACTGGAAAAATAGGTGTGTGATATTGGCAAGATCGTTTTCCGAATATACTTGTGTTTGTTATGATGATGTTGGAGCGGTAACAAATTTATTTAACTATCTACACCAAAATAAAAAACATCAAAATATTGCTTATATTGGTGTAGATAAGCAAGATCAAACAACTGGCGCACTGCGATATCAAGCCTATCAAGATTGTTGCTTAGCACATCACACCATACCTAATGCTTACTTAGGCAAATTAAGTTACCGTTCTGGCTATAACCTTGCTCAATCAGTTTTAAAGCATTCACCTTCGGCTATCATTTGTGCTACCGATGCTATCGCATTAGGACTAAATAAATATTTAAGTGAAAAAAAACGCAATCATATCGTTGTGGCTAGCGTTGGTCATAGTGAACTGCTTACTTTTTTGTTTCCACAAACTGTCGTTATAGAACTAGGTTTTGATAGAGCCGGCATTTATGCTGCCCAAGAGTTACTTAATATGTTACAAGGTAAAATTACCGGTAAAACTATCACGGTTCCTTGCCAATTAACGAATCAATAATCCATCTGATTCGAATTATACGCTAAAAAATTGTGAATTGAATCACAATTTGGGAACGTTCCCATTTATTATTTATTGAATTCAATTTATGATAACTATTGATATAAAATAGCCAAATTATTGATGTAATAAAACAGCGAAAGTACTAATTGAAAGGAGACTTGCGATGGCTAAAGATTCGAAAATATCAACAGAATCGATCATGCAATTAATTGAATTTGTTGGCGGCAAACAAAACATTGCGAGTGTAAGCCACTGTTTGACTCGATTAAGGTTTGCTTTGGTTGATCCTAAAACTGCCAATATCCAAGCTATCGAAGCGTTACCTTTTGTCAAAGGATGCTTTAACAATGCTGGACAATTTCAAGTGATTATTGGCACGAATGTGGATGATTATTACAAAGTACTAATCCAGCAGTTAAATTTAACCGAAGCAACCAAAGAACAAACAAAAGCTGCATCTAAACAAAATATGTCTGTTTTTGAAAGATTAATTTCGAACTTAGCTGAAATTTTTGTACCTTTGCTGCCTGCTTTAATTGCTGGCGGTTTGTTATTGGGATTACGCAACATTATTGGTGATATGCCCACCATAGATGATAAGCCATTAATTCAAACTTATCATTGGTTAGCGCCTATTTACAATATACTTTGGCTACCTTGTGAAGCAATTTTCCATTTTCTACCGGTGGCAATTTGCTGGTCTACAGTCAAAAAAATGGGCGGGTCGCCTGTGTTAGGTATCGTTTTAGGCATAACATTGGTTTCACCACAATTGATGAACGCTTACGATCTTGGCAGTAAAATACCTGAAGTGTGGGATTTTGGCTGGTTCACTATCCAAAAAGTCGGCTATCAAGCACAAGTGATTCCATCGATTTTTGCCGGTTTAGCACTAGGATGGATCGAAACGCGATTACGTAAAATTATCCCTGATTATCTTACTTTAGTGATTGTTCCGATTGTATCACTACTACTTGCTGTTTTTTTAGCGCATTTTTTATTAGGTCCTTTAGGGCGTATGTTAGGTAATGGTATTGCCTATGGAGTTAGATATTTGATGACTGGCGACTATGCCTTTATTGGTTCAGCCATTTTTGGTTTTTTATACTCACCGTTGGTGATTACTGGTATTCACCATACAACGTTGGCCATTGATATGCAGATGACCCAAAATATGGGGGGTACTCCAATTTGGCCTATTATTGCCTTATCCAATATTGCTCAAGCCTCGGCGGTTGTTGGTATTATTTTAGTCAGTAAAAAACATAACGAACGTGAAGTGTCGGTTCCGGCTGCCATATCAGCTTATCTGGGCGTGACTGAACCAGCTATGTACGGGATCAATTTACGTTATAAATTCCCGATGCTATGTGCCATGATCGGTGCTGCGTTTGCTGGCTTAGTTTGTGGTCTATTTGGTGTGTTATCTAATGGTATTGGAGTCGGCGGATTACCAGGCATCTTATCGATTCAACCCGTTTATTGGGGAATTTATGCCTTAGCTATGTTGGTGGCAATAGTTGTGCCAATTGTTTTAACAGCAGCTGTTTATAAATTAAAATTGAAAAAAGGCACCTTAGATATTCGCTAAACACGAATTAATATCCGTTAACCATTCGATTACTGAATGGTTAATTCATGTCAGATTAAAAAATAAAGAGTAAGCAATGAATAAAATAGATATCCCGTGGTGGCAAAATGGTACTATCTATCAAATCTATCCCAAAAGCTTTCAAGCCAGTGGCGCGGGTTCAACGGGGGATTTATTAGGCATTATTAGTCGATTAGATTATCTGAAAAATCTGGGCATTAGTGCGATTTGGTTAACGCCAATTTATCCCTCTCCGCAAGTTGATAATGGTTATGATGTATCGGATTATTATGATATTGATCCGGCTTATGGCACGATGGACGACTTTGAATTATTGGTTAAGCAGGCGCATGAACGTGATATCCGGATTATGATGGATATGGTATTTAACCATACTTCAACACAGCATCCATGGTTTAAATCCGCCTTAGATAAAACCAGCCCATTTCGATCGTTTTATATTTGGAAAGATGCCAAAGCTGACGGATCAGAACCCAACAATTGGCGATCTAAATTTGGCGGCAAAGCCTGGCAGTGGCATGAGCAATCCAAACAATACTATTTACACCTATTTGCAAAACAGCAAGCCGATCTCAATTGGGAAAATCCAACCGTTCGCCAAGAGATTAAAAACGTCTGTCAATTTTGGGCGGATAAAGGGGTTGATGCATTAAGGCTTGATGTGATTAATTTGGTCTCTAAACAGCAAGACTTTCCGGATGACGTACAAGGTGACGGACGAAAATATTATACGGATGGCCCGAAAATACACGAATTTTTACAAGAGTTAAGTCGAGATGTTTTTCAACCTAATGACTTAAAAACCGTGGGTGAAATGTCATCAACTACGCTTGAAAACTGTCAAAAATATGCCGCATTGGATGGCAAAGAGTTGACCATGACGTTTAATTTTCATCATTTAAAGATTGATTATCCAAATGGGGAAAAATGGACGCTGGCTAAGCCTGATTTACTTGAACTCAAAAAGATACTCGGCTATTGGCAACTGGGTATGCACGGTAAGGCGTGGAATGCGATTTTCTGGTGTAATCACGATCAACCTCGCATTGTGTCACGTTTAGGTAATGAAGACCAATACCACAGCGAATCGGCCAAAATGCTGGCAATGATTCTTTATGGACTACAAGGCACGCCATATCTTTATCAAGGTGAAGAGATCGGGATGACCAATCCCCATTTTACCGATATTTCGCAATATAAAGATGTGGAAAGCCTTAACATCTACCAAGAAAAAATTGCCGAAGGTGTGTCAGAGTCTGATATGTTAGCGATTCTTGCCAGTAAGTCACGCGACAATAGCCGAACACCAATGCAATGGGACAACACCGTCAACGCCGGATTTAGTCAAGGTAAACCTTGGATTGAAGTGGCAAACAATTACCCAAAAATCAATGTGAAGGCAGCACTTGACGATCCTAATTCCATTTTTTATTGCTATCAAACTTTAATCAAATTACGCAAAACATACCCGATCTTTATTTTCGGTGACTATCAAGATCTAACGCCTGATAATGCTGATTGTTGGTGCTATATCAGACATTGGAATAATCAAACATTACTTGTGATAGCCAATCTGACCGAAAATACGGTTAAATGGCAATTGCCTAAAGCATTAAAAAATCGTCATTGGCAAAAATTATTGAGTAATTACCAAAATGAAACAACGTTAGAATCGGAATTAACATTGCAACCTTACGAAGCGATGTATTTTCTATTGAACGAAGATTAATAATTTTAATTATTGGCTTTTAATAAAAGCCAGTAACAGCGTAATCAATAAAGATTACGCTGTTTAATCACATCATACCGACTAATATTGATACAATGACTCTCGCATGTTAACCAGAATCTGTAATACTTTAGCTGAATCAGGTTGTTCAGGTAGTGATGATGTTAGCGATGCGGTTTCAATGTCAACAAGTAATGATTCGGCCATATTTATAATCTCATCATAGCTTAATTGACCATTTTTAATGGCGAGCAGTTCATCACGATTAGCGCATTTATTGGTAATGGTGCCTCTGGTCATTATTTCGTGAGCAACTTGTAATAAGCGAATGGTATGCATCATATTTTTAGCATCAAAATCATTACCATTTTCAATATTGCTACGATAACGCTGCTCATTTCGTTCGGCAACCCATTGCCAGTAAGCCTTATAATCACGACAATGCGATGAAAAACCATCACGATTAAAACTTAAGTAAGCATTTACTGGGGTGCCTTCTTTCACCGACGACAAGCACAGTTCAGTCGAATCATCATGCTGAATAATGCCATGATAACCGCAATCTCCCGATGCATCATAAAAAAGTGCATATAAATCTCGACTATGTGGCACATTCACCAAACCACATAAGTGTTGTTCAAGATGCTTTTCATTTAACCAATTGGTGAGAGGATAAGCATGCTGACCTTGAATGATATAACAAAAATCAAGGACTGTTTTACGTTTCACCTCAACGGGATTATTAATTTTTTTATTCAATCCTTTGGCTTTTTTAATTTGTGACATGGCATAGTGCGCAAAGGTTTGTTTAGTTTGTTGGGATAAAAATAGATCAAGGGTAAATTGCTGCATGATTGGATGCTGATATAAAATACAGTCCGGTGCAGAAGCCAATACTTCTAAAATATTCGGATTATTTTTTAGCAATAACTCAACAAAACGTCCTAATTCATAATAGACAATATCATTGGTTTCATTACTAATTTGCGGAATATACTCGAGCCCATAAAACTTATCTTTAGGTAGATAAAATACCCCTTTGATATCTGTATCTGATGTTTCAGTGGCTAATCCGAACGAACGACTACCACTAATCACTTCAAACAAAATAAGGTTTTGCGCTTTTAAATCATCAATTGTCATTAAGCCTCCCTCAACGCTATTTTAAAGTCATTAATGTTTGCCTAAAAAATTGATCTAATTTATCTGCATTAAAATGTTGTTCGCAGATAGATTGAACTTGTTCAGAGATATCAATCATTGTTTGTTCAATAAACAATAAGATTTCTGGCGCAATGGTAATTGACGCTGATTCCATCATGGTTGCTTTTAATGTAATAATATCATTAATTTGCTGGCGTAAACTATCCGGTAACAGCGTTAATAACGGGATGATTGACATGGGTGCAATTTGCCGTTTTTCTAGGCACCATTTAGCACACAATAGTGGTCTTAGCACATAAAACAGTTTTTTTATGCCAATCTGCTGCCCATCACGGTTTTGTAATGCACTTTTGGCAATACCTAAATAGTGATAAATATTACCACGGGCATTAAAAAAGTGGGCACACAGTTGCCACAGTTGGCTCGCAATGGCTTCATTTTGTCGATAAATAATTGGAGATTGTAGCCATTCAAAAGGTGTTGTATTGGACTTACGTATCAACTGCAAGGTTTTTTTCAAATCCCAACCCTGTAAGTCCAATTCATCATCTACAGGAAAAGTTAAGTGTGATGATGGATCGTCAATAGCCAAATATTTATCAAACGGGTGGATATAAATAAAACGCACATCATAATCACTATTTGGCGAGGGAAATCCCCACGCTCGACTACCCGACTCACAAGCATACAGAATATGGATATGATAGTGTTGTTCTAGTTCGGTAATTTTTTGTTTTATTCGCTGTTCCATTGCAACTATCCCACTGTTGTTATTTTCATCGTTTAATTTATATCTAAATTTTGCTTATGCAAACAATAAATATGTTTACCATGTTTATTGTTTGGCAATTTTTGATTATAAATTAACGCTCGTTTCAGCTCTGAGGGTCTTAATCCGAAACTTGCAACACAAGTTCGGCTAAAGTGAGCTGAATCGGCAAAACCCATATCATTAGCTAACGTTGTTAATGTTGCCGATGCGTCAAGCGTGTTAATAACATCACGCAATCTTTTCCATAACAGGTAGCCTCGGAAATTGATACCTAGATTTTCTCGAAATAGATGTAAAAAACGACTTTCGGATAAATAAATTTTATCAGCAATTTCTTTTGAGGATATCTGTTTTACCGGCAATAACGAAATTATTGAGGTCGCTTTAACTATGCGACTATCTTGCCGACAAAGACAACTGGTATTAGGGCGATATAATAAATTAACAATATGCTCGATATCGAATACCTGTTTATTTTCAATAGTATGTATAAAATATTGTGCCAGTATTGAGGCTTCTTCACGCGATAAACGATAAATAGGATCGTTTTCGGTAAAATGTGACAATAAATGAAAATAAGGCGCGTCGGGTTCGAGTAAAAAATTGATAGCGCAAGCTGTATTTAATTTATGTGACAGATTTGAACGAATAATAAAACCAAATTCACGATACTTTTTATCTTCTGTACTTAAAAAAATATCGTTTAGTGATATCGTTAATTGTAAACAAGGATGGCGATGAAAATCGGTATTAACGTTATGGAGAAAGTACAAAGTTGCTGAATCTTGTTCATCTAATTGAATCACTGAATCAATATGCAAAATGCGCTCTCCTGCTTATTTTATATCTGAATACTATACCACTGATTGATTCTTTACTCCTGCCACAAAATAAAAATCACGTTGATTTAATTAGCCAGGTATCAATTAACCTTCACTGAAGATTTTGCTAACCATACTATACCAATTAAACCTAAAAATATCATACCATATAGCCAAAAAATTTCATTAATGCCAATTAATAAACCTTGATTGGTAATCTGTTGTGCCAGCATAGCTGATACTTGCATGTTAGATAAATCTAGTTGATTGAACTGTTGATAAGTGTAATTTAATGCTTGGGAATTTTGATAAATTATATCAGTCAATTGACTATGATGAATCACTTCACGACGCTCCCATAAAGTAGCGGTTAACGAGGTACCAACTGATGTCGACAACGTTCTAAAAAAGTTAAAGATACTGCCGGCAATTGCTAATTTATGAATGGGAATATCAGATAAAATAATGATATTTAATGGCATAATAAAACACGCTATCGCAAAACCTTGATAAAACTGCGGCCATGCTGCATCAGCAAAAGTCATGTTTGATTCAAATGTATATGCTCGCCAAAAAAAACAGAGTGCAAACACAATAAAGCTAAACGTCACCACTTTACGCATATCAACATTTGAAGCAAATCGGCCAATTATTGGCGCAAGAAAAATAGGAACCAAACCAATTGGCGCCAACACTAAACCGGCGTAAGTTGCAGTATAACCAAACACACGTTGTAATAATTGTGGTTGAATAACCAGCGTGCCAATATGGAGTAAAAATGCCAAACTGATACAAATTGTGCCAATGGTAAAATTTCGGGATTTAAAAACGGATAAATCAATAATTGGATAATCTGTTGTTTGTTCCCAAATAATAAAATAACTAATAAAAACAACAGCTAATACAGAAAGAATAATAATCTGATTAGAATTAAACCAATCAAGCTCTTTTCCTCTATCTAATACCAGTTGTAAACATCCCACGCCAGCTATAAATAAAACTAATCCAATCCTATCAATGGGTAATTTGCTGGTAGCCGTTTCACGATCTTTTAATAAAAGGTGAACACCAAACCAAATGATGATCCCGAAAGGAATATTGATTAAAAAGATCCATCCCCAAAAATAATTATCACTAATCCAACCACCTAGAATTGGACCACAGATTGGCGCAATAATAATTGTCATTGACCATATGGCTAATGACATATTTTTTTTGGCCGGCGGGCAATACGCTAATAGCAAGCTTTGCGATAGAGGGATGATTGGTCCAGAAACCATACCTTGCAATAATCTTGAAAAAATCAGCATTGCTAAACTATTTGAAATACCACAAAGCCAAGAGGTGACTACGAAAAATAAGATAGAATAAGTAAATAATTTCACTTCACCAAAACGCTGAGCTAACCATCCCGTTAAGGGGATCGAAATAGCATTAGCAACGGCAAAAGAGGTGATAACCCACGTTCCTTGCGAATTTGAAGCACCAAGATTACCCGTAATGGTTGATAACGCCACATTAGTAATTGTTAAATCCAAAATCTGTAAAAACGCGATTACCGCTAATAAAATAATTAGTAAGATAAATCTGATGCCAGTTAAAGGCAATGAGGACGCTTTACTTTGATTCATTGAATAATCTGCGTAGCGTAGAAATTGGTTTTTACAATATCCTCAACGAGCTGCTCAAATTCAGTTTCATCAAAAGAAAGTGAATCCGTTTGATATTTTATCGTCTTCGCTGGAATATCGGTTAAAAGCTTACCTGACGTATCATGCGTATCCACATTAACATTCATTGATAAGCCTATACGTAATGGAAATTGTTTAAGTTGCGCTTTGTCTAATTCAATCCGTACCGGTAAACGTTGAATCACTTTGATCCAATTTCCTGTTGCATTTTGTGCAGGTAGCAAAGAAAAAGCGCCACCGGTGCCCATCGCAATACCACTTATCTTTCCTTTATACTCAACTTTTTCACCATAGTAATCACTTTCTAAGGTAACTGGCTGACCGATACGAATATCGTTTAACTGTACCTCTTTAAAATTTGCTTCTACCCATACTTGATCTAACGGAACAATAACCATTAAACGCTCACCTTTAGTCACTTGTGTACCAACTTGGACACTTCGCCTCGCGACATACCCAGTTACAGGTGCGGTGATTTTGGTTCGCTTTAAGTTAAGCCAAGCTTGTTTTAATTTAAAAATTGCTTGCTGAATACTTGGTTGTTCTAATAATGGCGTTTTCATTAGTAGAGCATTATTAATGGCTAATTCATGCTTAGATATATTTAAATCATTAATAGCAAAATCGACATCTTGCCTTGCATGAATAATCTCTTCTTTTGAAATAACCTTTCGTGACCAAAGATTCTCCCGGCGTTCAAGATCTTGCTTAAGCTTGTCTAAGGTGACTTGTTTTAACTGAATGCTGGCTGAAAGTTTTTCATTTGTGATCTGAATTTGATGCAACTCTCTAATCGCTTTGATTAACGCATTTTTGGCATAACCAAATTCATTTTCTGCATCAACTGCATCAATCGTTGCTATCACATCATTTTGTTGAATAAAATCGTTATTATCGACATTAATCGTCAATATTCCACCATTTACTTGCGCATCAACCGGGACCTGATTACCCATAACATAGGCATTATCAGTTGATTGATTAAATCGACTAAACATAAACCAATAAACGCCATAAGCCAAAGCAAAAAAAAGAAATAATAGCGTTAATATAATCAGCTTCTTTTTACGTTTAATTGGCTGCGGTGGCGAATCTATCTCTTTATCCATACTTTTGTCCGTCTTACTACAACATCATTAAGGGTAGAAAACAGTAGTATTAGATAGATAATTGGCTTTGTCTTGAATAAAGTAGCTAACTTGATTTTAAATTGATATAGCTGATTTATTTGAATGAATTTTGGTTAATATATCGACTATAGAATGTAGAAAGCAAAAACAGCAGTCAAAATTCTATAATCGCGATTTTAAAGAGAAATCATTTAACGTGCTTATTGAAACGGTATAGACTCCTCAATATTTTTTACAGAGATATGAATCAAAAATGTGATTTATGCCTAAAACGAGAGCCAACGGTGGGTAAAAATGTTGCTCCGGCTTTAACATCTAACCAAATTTGCCGATAACGTTGGCGTCGCTTTACTCGGCAATAATTCGCCAATATGGAAAACCCTTGCTTTTCCATTATCCACAGAAAACAGGACTTCCATTTAGCGGCGGTATTGGAGTTAATCCCTAATTGCTGATTAGCGGTTTTAAGAGTTTCACCTTGTAGCAATAAGTCAACAAAAGGTAACCACAGTTCGCAATGAGATAAATGATCTAATTGATATTTTTTGAGTGGATTAAACGTGCGTCGACAGCTTCGGCAACGAAAATTAAGGCGGTGACCAATACGAACCGTCAGAGGTGATTGGCAATAATCGCAAGGCATGACGGATGTACTGAGCAAATCTTTAAGCCATGATTTAAATGCTTGCGCTTGTTGACTGACCTGGTCAGGGGTGGTTTGCTCAAGGTCTAATACCGCTTGATAAAGGTCAGGCTCATGCTGTTCCAGCAATTGTCGAATAACATTATCCCGCCTACGAGCTGCTCGTGGTGACAGGTTGAACTGAGCTGCAATAAAACTGTGGGGCTGAGCCGTTAAGGTGTACGGAGCAATATCAATCAGCAATGATGTAGGTTTAAGGCGCTGGCATAATGGACTTGCTGCAACGAACTTGGGCAACTGTTGCAAAAATCGCTCTGCAGCAGGCTGTTGCTTACTCGGTAAAATTGCATGATACATTATTACGCTCCTTATAACGGTATAGACTCCTCAATAATTTTCACAAACACTATAACCTAAAAAGTAAACAGTTGGAATTGTTTAATTAACGACTGCCCAGCCTAAACAGAATATGCTATATTATTTTTTAACTGATTTTACAAGGTGATACGATGGATATTAAACTGACTAAGCATGACAAACGCTATATTGAAGGCACAGATGATGTGTACAGCATTATGCAACGTGTGTTATTGCGTGATAACCAAATCGACCAAGAGAAAGAACATCTTTGGATGATTGGTATGAATCAAGCTGGTTATATTCTGTACATCGAACTGATTGCGCTTGGCAGTTATAAATCGGTCGACGTTGAACCGATGAATGTATTTCGTGTTGCGGTAATGAAAAACGCCTCACGCGTGATATTAGTTCATAATCACCCGTCAGGATCGCTGACGCCGTCGGATGCCGATAAAGATATCACCGATCGCCTCATTCAAGTTGGCCGTATTTTAAATATCGACCTAATCGACCACCTAATCATCACCCCAAAAACCTATATCAGCTTCCGCAGTACTAAACTTATGGACGAGTTAGAACAAAGCCTAAAATACGTCCCAACTTATCAAGTGATTGATATGATCCGTAAGGAAGAAAAAAAGATCGCTAAAGAGAAGTTGGCGGTTGAAAAGGATAAGACAAAAACAGCTCAACAAAAAGCAAAAGCGGAAAAAGAACGTCGGGAAAAATCAGAGACTGAAAAGAAAATATTGATTAATGCTTTGTTGGAAAAAGGTGTTTCGGTTGAGGATATAGCTAAAATTTTGGGGATTACTGTTAAAAAAGCTGTGAAACTCGTTAGTTAAAAATAATAACAACATTAGATATAGATAATTTTATTAAAATAGGAAAATATATGTCTCAATTCATTTCTATACCTCGGGTTAATGACACGCATCTCATTAAATGTCTTATTGAAGATCGCTATAAAGAAGGTTTTTTTGGAAAAGATGACGAAGTGTCTATTATTGTTGGAGGTAAAAGTTTTACCTTATCAAACACAGATTTCAATAAAAAAGGGGATTGCTCTTTACCTGTTGTTATTGAGTTGAAGAAGTTAAAATCTGAAAATATTCTTGAAATAAAATTAAGAAAAGGGAGTCAATTTCAGATTATTTATAGAAGAGATGCTAATTCTTTTGTTGATCACTTTGGGATAGAATCTATAAATGGTCAGAACTATAATCGTCAATCGTTAAGTGATGAAGCTATAATATTAAGTATGAGGCTACATAAGGATCTACTTAGAAATACTTCTCCAGAATTGAAATTAGATAATATTTCGAATTTATTATCATCACATCATAGCCTTATATCACAACTTGAAGCATTGAATACTGATCTAATTCAGAAACATCATGAGAACGTTAATCAATTAATTGATGATAAAAAAGCTTTTATTTCTGAACAAGAAATAGAATTTAGTAGTAAAAAAGCAAAATTAGAAGATGAAATAACCAATTTAAAAAATAAATTAGATCAGGATTACAAAGAAAAATTAGCTGCTTTAAAGGAAAGAGAACAAAAAATAATTGATCTTGATAATACAACTGCAAGACGAGAAACAACCAAAAATGTTTTAGATTCAGTAAAAGATAAAGCTGAAAAATTTAGTTTTTCACCATCAGTAAATAAAAACTATGGCATGGCATGGATGTTAAGTGCAATATTGCTGGCATTTTCAGGTGTATGTGCCGTCTTTAGTTATATCTCTATGCTGAAAACTGATCTTACTGAAGCCAATTTTACAGTTGAACAATGGCTTATATTAGCAAGAATATTTATATTCACGTTATTAACTATTTCAAGCGCTATCTATTTAATACGTTGGTTTAATGCACAAGGAAATAGACTAGCAAATATTGAGCTAGATTATCAAAAATTCTCACGAGATTTAAGCCGAGCGGATTTAACAATTGAAATGTGTCTAGAATGGAATGATAAAAAAGAGGGACAGATTCCAGAAGAACTAATTAAAGCTATGACTAAAGGTTTATTTGATGAAGCAGATAAACGTAAAGATTTAGATGATATACAACATCCAGCAGAACGATTAGCATCAGCTCTGATAAAAAGTGCTGAAAAAATTGAATTTCCATTAGGTACAAGTCAAATTACGACAAAGGGTAAAAATTTAAAATCATAAATGTAAAATCAACTAATTACCTTTACGCACCTCGCGTAATGAAATAGCGAGCCGGAGGCTTTCGTTGAAAACTCGCGATTACTTGAACACCCGAATAATAATATTAAACAATTGCGCTAAAGGTAAAACCAATTGCAATAACCTAAAGGGGGAAATCTGTAAAGATCTTATTGAAGAGAATACAAATGCAATTACCGCGCTTAATAAGTTTGGCAATTTAAAGTTGATAGCAGTAAATATTAATTGAAATCGAGGATCGCAACTCGATAATTTTTATCCCTTCACACCCACCACTTGCCTTAATTGATGCATTATCTCGACCAATTCATTTTGTGCAGCCATAACAGCATCAATATCTTTGTATGCCATTGGGATTTCATCAATCACATTAGCATCTTTTCGACATTCGACATGTGCCGTTGCTTTGATTTGATCTTTAATGGTAAATCTGTTTCTCGTCGCTGTTGGTTTTATCACTCACTACACAATGTGAACAGGAGCAGAAACTATCTGCTTTGACCAGCCCTTGTAAAATTTAGCTTTTTGCGATTTCGAGAACCAAAAAACAGAAGAGTAATGATGCCGACAGGCTGAAAAAATATTTGGTGGGCTGAGTTGGGATGAGATTCAATAGCCCCTAGAGCAAATTAGAGATCATGCATTAAAGACCAAATAATTGCTTCACCATTTGTTGATTGTATTTATCCTGACCACGCCAATAAGTGGCATATACCCAATCGTGTTTTCCCCTTGTTGGGCGTTCATAAGAAGCGGGTTGTAAAATCCCCACACAAGCCAAAATTTCAATAACGGTGTTACGTTCATCCTGATTGGATTTAAAGTTAGGTACATCCGTCAGTTTATCACTCAGTGAACCCGGGTAATCATCTTGCTGACAAGATGCAATAATGGCTAATATCCCTTTTAAAATAGCTATATCATCTTTGGTCGGTTCAGAGATTGCCTGTTTAGTGAATTGCATGAGATCAAAGTAGGTATAAAGTAAATCACCATGACGCACTCCTCCCCACTTTATTCGTTCAAAGTTTAAGATATTTAAATCTGCTTCGACGTAGTTTTCATTACCTATCATGCCATATTTGAGATCACGGCAGACCTGACACGTATAGGATGAATGACTCATTTGACCATCTTGATAAGATTGACCAGACACGACTGGCGTATATTGATGCGCTGTCATTAATTTGGCGATAAAGTATGACGCAATACCTGAGCGCCAATCAAGTCGCCGCGTTGATAAGCTGCTCAAAAATGCTTTGGCAACGTGTTCAAGTGTGATTGTGGCGACGATGTTTATGATTTTATTGACACAATCATCGTGTGATATGGTAATGGGATCAAACATTAATCCTTTTTCTTTCGCATACGCGAAGTCGTTCGGTTCTGTTTTTATCTCTTTTTTGTCTTTCCAGCCATTTTTCCAATAGGTTTGAAACAGAATCTTTTTTGCTTTTTTGTCCATTTAATCACCGTATTTGTCTATTTTACTTTGAATTAGCACGAGTGAGCCCTCTAGCCATTGAGTTTAACTCATTGCGATAAATGATCAGATTCAGCAGTGATTTGATGTTTTTTTACTGCAATTAGCTTCGAACCGTCATTCAAAGTCACGTGCTAATCTTTAGCAAGCAAATAGTGTGTTAACACTTGCCTAAGCCCAAAGCCAAATTTCGAAAGCATAGGAAAACCTTCCCAATATTTGGATTGAAAAATACAAATCATCACCCAAAATGATCTGCTGTTTTTTGCATATCAATCTGCCAAGGTTGACCATCAATAACACCTTTTAAGATTTAAATAAACTTCATCAATTTATCGGTGAGTTTGCTATTTTAAAGCAAATGAGCGAGTCATAAAAATAAATTTATCAGACTTACTATATCAATTTTGTCCTTTACAAATAAATAATCAGCGTATAGAATTCATCCGCTTTCCTGAATAGTGCTGCTGCAGGAAAACAGTAATTATCTTCTCAATTTGAGGAGACGCTTTTTTATTGTTTTCTAGGTGGCTATTATGTCTACATTTTCCCGTTTACAAAAACGTTTGTCCCGTCTTGGGATTGAAAGTCATTTTAATAATGATATTTATACTTTAAATAAAGAAAATACTTCTGCTCAGATTTTGTTACCGAGTCCATTGCCATTAGAGCAAAAAGCGGTAGAACAGCTACTGAACTTTGCATCTGTGAGCGTTCCTAATAGTGTAGGGAAAGTTTGCATGGCTCGTGCTACACCTGATTTTCATCCGGGTGCGGTTGCGCCTGTTGGTAGTATTGTTGCAACTACACAGGATTTAGTTATTCCGGCAGCAATTGGTACCGATATTAATTGCGGTATGCGGCTTTTTACCACGGGTTTAAGCTTTGATCAGGTGTGTGAACAAAAATCGACAATTATTGCACAATTAAAACGTGTGTTATTGCAAGATGAGCGTGATGTACCTGTTACGCCGCAATCTTTTCAGGCATTATTCGATCAAGGTCTTGCAGCATGGTTATCGGCGTTACCGCAGCAAGGTTTGTGGAATTCAGTTAATTATGAACGATTACACGCAGAGCTTAATAAAATATCGGGTAATCATTTAATTAAGGCAGATAGTCAGTATGCACCTGAAGCTTTTTTTGAAAAGCGCGATATTGTCCGCCCTGCGAGTTTAGGTACTGTCGGATCTGGTAATCATTTTGTCGAGTTACAAATTGTTGATGATATTATCGATCGACATTTAGCTTATCAATTAGGTCTTGAAAAAAGTAGTGTCGTCGTCATGATTCATACCGGATCGCGTGATGTTGGTTTTTACATTGGTCAGCGTTGGCAAGATAAAGCAAAAGCTTTATGGCCGACTAATGAAAAGCAACCAAAATCAGGATTGTTTGGTTTAACAGATAGTCACGCACAAGCCTATTTACAAGCTATGGGCGTTGCTGCGCGTTATGCTTGGATTAATCGAATTGTGATTACCGAATTGATACGTAAATCACTTGCAACTATTTTTCATCAAGATGATAGTCAACTCGTGGTCGACATTTCGCACAATATCATTTTGCCTGAACAAGAGATGAATATTCATCGTAAAGGAGCGACGCCGGCTTATGCTGGTCAGATAGCTTTAATCCCAGGTTCGATGGGGGATCACTCTTATGTGGCAGTAGGAAAAGGTAATGCTGATTGGTTATGGTCTTGCTCACACGGTGCAGGTCGAGCAGAAAGACGACAGGCTATGCGTAGCAAAAAAGTCGAATATGATAAGGTCAACTTGCCATGGCAATGTATAACCTTAAAAGAAGAACGGCTACGTGAAGAGGCGCCCACAGCCTACAAACCGATCACACCAGTGATTGAAGCACAACAAAACGCCGGTTTGATTCAAACAGTGGTTAAACTTAAGCCGTGGATTACGTTTAAGGTGTAATTTTTATACAACAACCGCATTGAATTGGCTTGATGCGGTTTTAAAAATTACTTTGTTTGCGCAAGCATTGGCTAAATCAGCAAAAAAACTCACAACAACTTGTTTATAGCAAACAATACCAAGCCAATAGTTATTGCTTATTAAAATTTGTAAAAAATATTGAGGAGTCTATACCGTTATCTGGTTTAAGGTTTCCAACATTTAACGGTGGAAACCTTAACAAGATTATATATAGTTTAAAAGGGATTTTTCTGCATTGAGCAACTTTATTTAACCGCTATCAATTCATTACCCAAATAGTATCAATACCCAGCCGCTAAACCATCCCCTCTCGGGTCGGTTGCGCCCATTAGTCGATGATGATTGGTATCGATAAGAATGGCTCCGGCATGACCCATGGTATCGGTATAATCATCAACAATTTGCACATCATGCCCACGTAATTTGAGGGAATGAATCACATCGTTAGGTATACGCCCTTCAACTTTAAGATTATTGGAAGATGCACCCCATGTGCGGCCATGTAACCATCTTGGTGCATTAATGGCATCTTGTGGTGTCATATCAAAATCAACAATTCGTGTCACAATTGCCGCTTGCGTTTGTGGTTGTCCTTCTCCGCCCATGGTGCCATAAACCAGATAAGGTTTATTATCTTTTAAAAGCATGGCTGGATTTAATGTATGAAAGGTGCGTTTATTTGGCTCTAAACGATTAATATGGTTAGGATCTAACGAGAAAAAACTACCACGATTTTGCAATAAAATTCCTGTATCTTTAGCAACAATGCCGGAACCAAAATCATGGTAAATACTTTGAATAATAGATACCGCATTTCCTTCTGCATCAACAACACCAAACCAAACGGTATCGCCTTTTGGATCTAATGGCTTTATTTCTACACGAGCCTTTTGCATATCAATCTGTTTTGCTTGTTGTTGACCATGTTGGGTAGATAATAAGAGATCAAGCGGAATCTCATTAAAATCGGGATCAGTAAGGTATTTATCTCGATCAGCAAATGCTTGTTTTGTTGCTTCAATAATTAAATGGTAATAATCTGCGCTACCTTCACCCAAGGATTTTATATCAAAATTATTGAGTATATTTAGAATCTCTAATGATGCCATTCCTTGTGTATTGGGTGGTAGATTATAGGCGGTATATTGTCGATAATTAACATGGATCGGGGCTACCCATGTAGTACGATGCTTAGCAAAATCATCTAAAGTCAACACACCACCATGGCTTTGCAGATCGTTGACAATATTTTTGGCAATATCACCCTGATAAAATTCCTTAGCGCCTTTATTTGCAATAATTTTTAATGTGTTAGCTAAATCGGGTTGTTTAAGGATTTCGCCAATTTGGTAAGCTTGCCCATCGTCTTTTAAGAATACTTTTTTAAACTCCGAAAAACGCTGTAACTCCCGAAACTCTTTGTCTTTTGGATCAATATTGATTGTTGTCCAATAATTTAAGCTAGGTGAAACCGAAAATCCATGTTCGGCATAATCAATTGCTGATGCGAATAACGTGCGCCACGGTAGTGCATTTTTCATATTTTTAGATGCATATTGGTACGCCTCATCCCAACCGGAAACCACCCCTGGAACGGTATTGGCTGCCAGATAACCTCGTGAGGGAATTTTATGGAAACCTTGATTTTTATAATAGTCTATCGTGGCTAAACTACCAGAACGACCACTAGCATTTAGTCCTTTTAGTTCTTTGGTTTTAGCGTTGTAGATTAACCAAAAGTTATCGCCACCTATGGTATTCATTTGAGGATAAACTACAGCAAGCGTTGAGGCTACGGCAATCGCTGCATCAACCGCATTGCCTCCTTTGTGTAATACATCAATTCCAGCTTGAGTCGCTAAATAATTGGGGGACGTTACCATAACATTCGTCGTTATCGGGTTAAGACAACGGGAAGGGGTATCACAGTACTTTCCTGTCTCTGATAGTGGTATATCAGCAGCACCAGATAAAGGATTAATAAGCAATAAACTTAATAATATTGGGTGTCTTTTCCACATTTTAGTCGTTCCTCAATTGTTAACAGTAACATTTTGAGGAATGCATTTTCTATGCCAAGAATAAACTAATTAAATTTTGCAGCTAAAATGATTATGACCAATGACAATAATACCGATCTTAATTGCCTTATAATGCTAGCGGTGTTCCGCGATACTTCAAATCCGGCTGTTTAATCCACTGCTGGGCATCAATAATCGCCAGCTCTCGGGCATTTTGTTGTTTGGTGATGTCGAGAACGTGATTGGCGGCATTGGCGGCCAGTTCAAAGGCGGTTAATTGTGATTGTCCATTGACTAAATGGGCTGTAAATAGGCTACAAATTAAATCACCCACGCCTAATGGACGGTACGGAAAATCATATAATGGTCGAGCCAGATGATAGCTTTGTGATGGTGTGGCTAAAATCATTTCAAATAATTCCGTCGTTTTACCGGCATGTAGCAGATTTTTAACCAATATGGCTTGAATCGGCTTATTTTGCAGTGTTTTTATCGCGTTAAGCACATCGTTAAAGGTTTTGATTTCCAGATTCGATAATATCTGTAATTCTAATAAATTAGGTGTAATAAAGTCAGCGTATTTGATTGCTTGCTTAGTGAAGAAATCAATAATATTTTGTGGCAGAGAACTGCCTTTATTGATGTCGCCCCCCATCACCGGATCGCAAACATAAATCGCATTAGGATTATAAAATTTTATCTTTTTTACGGCCTCAAGGATTTCTTCACCTTGTTCGGCAAGTCCAATATAGCCCGAAATAATGGCGTCAATAGATGACAATACGCCAATTTTTTCCAAACTATTGACGATTCGAGTGATTTGCTGAGCGCCCAGCACAATGCCGTCATAATGTGGATAAACCGTATTACTCGATAACTGAACGGTGTGAATTGGCATCACTTCGACACCTTGCAATTGCATCGCTAGAGTCGCCACTTTATTACCGGCATAACCATAAACAACATTGGACTGAATTGATAAAACGGTTTTCATATATAGGCCTTATTCATCATAATAACGATATTTGCTTAACAAGTAGATGCAGATAATGGATATCAGTGCTAAACCGCAATAAAACAAGGCTAAGGGTAACCAAAAACTTTTGAAGGTATAAATAACATAACCACCTATCATCGGAATTAAGCTACCAAAAATAGCCGCACATCCTTGATAACTCATTGATAACCCAGTATAGCGCATTCTGGCAGGGAAAATGCGACTTAAATACCCAGCTATTACACCATAAAAACCGCTGTAACAAATCACATTTAGCGAAATCCCAATAATAAAACTGGTTTTTGTGCCTGAATTTATAATCGGGAATAATAAGAATACCGATGCCATTGCCAACATTGCTGTACAAATCAAAAAGCGTGTTGCCGAGAATTTTTCTGACCAATAAGAGATAAACGGTTGAGCAACAAAATGGACAATAGCGATCCAAAACAGTGCATCAACTATTACTGATTTTTCGACACCAAGTACCAAAGTCGTATAACCAATCATTAAGGTATTGGAAAAGATACCGCTAAATGACAGCACATTAGCACCAATCGCTAATATTAATAATGGCAATGCTTTTTTAAATACTTCAATAATCGGTGCTGACTCTTGCTTTAAGTCTGCTTGTTTTTTAGATGCTTCAACAAAAACCGGCGATTCGGTTAACGTCACCCTAGCAATAATGCCAATAATTAACAAAATAGCACTGGCTAAAAAAGGAATACGCCAATAACCACTATCAATCAGTTCATTAACAGGTAAACGAATAATATAAGAAAAAACCAGTAATGCTAAAATATTGCCTGCTGGGCTTCCCCACTGAGCAAAGGATGAAAAGAAGTTTTTCAACCCTTTCGGCGCATGTTCATTAGTCATCAATACGGCACCACCCCACTCACCACCAACGGCAACACCTTGTAAAATTCGCAATGCAACCAATAACGTTGGTGCCAAAATACCTGCTTGTTGATAAGACGGTAATAACCCAACAAAAGTGGTCGCCGTCCCCATTAAAAGCAAAGTGATAATAAGTGATTTTTTACGCCCTAAACGGTCACCAATATGCCCAAATAACATAGCACCTAAAGGACGGGATAAAAAACCTACTGCAAAGGTAGCAAATGCCCCTAAAATTTGTACAAACTCGTTATCAGACGGAAAAAATAGCTGACCAAAAATTAATACCGATGCTAACGCATAGATATAAAAATCATACCATTCAATAGTAGTACCAATAAAAGCAGCAAAAGCCACTTTTTTTGCAGATGAATTTGACATAAGTAAACCTTGGATAAACCAATATTTTATGTAAGTGATGAGTATGAAACTAACACAAAACCATAAATATCACAATTTGTTATCGAGGGAGAGGGAGAGATTATTTAAACTAATTGTTAATTTTCGTTTTGTTGCTTTATCTGTATGATATTAATTTCGTCTTTCTTAAAAGAGATACAAGCGTTATTATCAATTGGCTTAATTTCCTGTTTTGCAAAATCATAACGCAAAGACTCCATAAATAATTCTTTTTCCTTTTCTTTACAAATTAAATAAATATCCCCCAAATGAAATCCTATATTTCCTGTTACGATAATATGATCATTAAATTCATAAGTAAATTTCCAGTTATTATTCGCTAATTTCATAACTGTCACATCATTCTTAACAAGAGAAAATTCATATACAGAATTTAAATCAACAACACCAAGAAGTCTTAACGCTGCATAGCTACTAAAAACAAAAGTCTTATTCAGTATAATAAACATAAGAACTAATGAACCAATACTTGTGCAAAAAATTTTTTTTATAATAGTGTAATAATTTAAATGAGGTTGATCGGATGATTTATTTTTATTTAATTCTGTAAAATAAAATAACAAAGGAGTTAAAGAAATTAGTGTAAAAATCAACGCAATAAATAAGATTAATATAATACATATAGTAGTTAACTTTCCTCCAACAAAATAAAACATGAATTTCATACCCGTTATACGAAATATAATAAATGGGAAATAAAATAGAAAGATAAAACAAAATAGTTTATTTACTTCTTTGAGATATTTATACGGTTTGATTTCAAAATAAAATTTAACAGGAAATAAAACTATTAAACAAAAACATCCCACTAAATTAATAAAATTATCAATATCGGAAAACCAAGCTTCAGGTAGAAACAGAAACAGCATCAAAGGTAAAATTGAAGCAACAATTGGTATTAAGATAAAGATCCATTTATAGCTATGCTTATTATTTGCATTCTTCTCATTATTATCAAAATCGAATAATTTCAGATAAATAACACTTATCCAACCGGATAAATTCAATATAAATAACAGAATAAAACAAATTGGAATAAAAGAGAAAATAATGAAAATTAAGTCAGTTTTGTTATTTCCTATTAGTTCAATAAATAGATCTAATCGATTGAAATGTTTAATATATGCCCATACAGTAAGCCAACAAATAATAATCGATATACTTAAAACTAATTTCCAGTTTTCTTTAAAGAATATATATACATAATATATTAAACCAAATTTTTTAATGAAATCACCAGCAGAATTTGTTGATGTCGATGTTGGCGATTGCATATTTTAGTCTCTATAAATTATAGTATTATTAATATAATATCGCATACATGAATTCAAGCAAGAAATTTAGCTTAAAAGTAAAATATAAAAATATATTGCTTGATATAATAGGTTTAAAACAAACTGCTTAAAAATTAGTGTAGTATAAAAAATCTTAAAAAATAAACTGTACTAACCAGTAGCTGAAAAATATCTTTTTTTTAATGTTCGGCTATTTCTAATAAATTAAAACCAAAACAATCGGCAAATCCGCCTCAGCCCAATCAAGAGCGGTTAATTCATTACACGCTCACTTTGGTTAATCTTTTGTAGATTACATTGCCGGTTTTCACTTAAAGTTATTTTCTTCAATTTTATTTCGACAATGCCTAATTACTCTTTTTTCGAGCCACCGACACCACCATTGGCGTTGTCGGTCGTAAGCGGTTGTCGCTGAAGAAACTACCGCTCTTTACTCGCCAACTCCGTCGGCTCGGGTTGCCCCTGCCCTGCAACCGTCCTGTTGTTGCTTAGCCTTAATTACGCCTGATTAAATACCCATGACGTAAGGACTAAGGATAGACACAAGTACCGATGCGACTGCTGAGGTAGGGAGGGGAGGATGTAACGCTGCCGACGTTCGTGAGTACAATGAACTGTTCCGAACCGTTGCTGTCGCTTGTCCAGTAGTAGTGAACGGCAAAGCCGGCAGCGGTATAACTGTCCATGTAACCCCATTCGGTGAACAAACCTGCACCAATATTACGATCATAATAATTGCCTGTTGATGGCGGTGTGCCGCCTGTCCAACTGTCTCCAGTTGCGTTAGTTAAGTCTTTGACCTGTGGCAGATGGTAACCACCGCCTAAATTACTACACCAAGATGAGTAGTTAGCAAGATTATCTAGCTTCCTTGCGCGATTGACAAACCACTGCTTTAACTCAAAACCATATTTTAATACCGCTGTATTATTACTATCATAACCGACTATTTCGAAGGTTTGTGGCAAACTGGGAGTAGCAATAGAACCTGGCGATGCTGAATTCTGTTGAGCTTTTGTTGCAACCGGTCCAGTAAGGGTAACGCGGATGTTAAAAGCATCATCGGGGGATGGTGTCATGGTAGCGGTAATACCACCTTGACTTATTGTTGGCCATGTCAATGCTGAACCTTTAATACCACCTATGTCTAAATCAAAATACAGATTATTTGCCCCAGTGGTCGGAAAGTTACGACTGTAACTTGATGGCTCAGTGGATTGTACTCGAAAGCCTTTACCCAGAGCCCAGATATCGTCGGGGCCGACCCCGGGGCCGCTACTGGAGTTGGAGTCGGCTTCATGTTCACCTTCAGCGTCAGGTGTATATAAGTAACAGATTTTAGGCGCGGCTTTAGGACTGATATAATAAGTGGCAGTACCACTGCTGAAATTACGACTATTTGGTAGCCCATACTGGGTGGTTAAACTACCAGCAGTAGTGGTTAATTCCAATTTATAAGGCGCTTGACAAATATCTAAAGTAGCACTACGACTCACTACTTGATTGGCTTTATCGATAATGCGCACGCTTAAATTACCGGTAGCGGTAATACCATTAGTACCCTGACCATCACCATCATCATCCCCCCAATAATTGTAAGGCTCCCCAATTAAGGTGTTCAAAGCGATAGCATCAGCAGTGGGTGGCACCAACATAGCAATATCAATAAAGCTTTGGTTTTCTTTAGGTAACACTATTGGATTATCTAAGGTTGAAGTATTATTGGAAGGTGTAATGCGGGTACCATCGGATAACGTAATACCTAACAGCCCCTCAGTAGTAGTAATTTTAGTTACCCCATTATCAGAGGTTAAATAGGGCTGACTACCATGAATGACTTGCGCCGTAGTCACCGACAACGCTTGAGTCGTAGTGGCATAAGGTAATAATAACAAAGGTATTAAAGCTAAATAGCGTTTTATATTGAAAACAATATATGGCGGACGATTAACCAATAATAACTGTCGTCGATAATGATGTTGGGAGCTGGGTTGGCGAACGTGCGATACTAAACCAGATAGCAACTTCTGCCTAAAATTTGATACGCAATCACACTTTAATTTGAGCAGAAAACGAGAGACTAAATCGAATACTAAACTAAGTTTTAAATTAAGCTTTAGGTGTAATAAATCAGCTAAAGTGTGTTGATATAGATTTTTGACGTAAGGCTGCCAATGTCTTGTGTCTTGTGTCTTGTGTCTTGTGTCTTGTGTCTTTATATTATAAAGCATAATGCGCAATCCTTCAAGCAAATTTATGTTTTATTTACACTTTTCCATTTTAGTGCGCAAAAAACTAAACGATTAATTTACCGGTCAAAGTATAGCACCTTAGTAAAATTTAACTACCGATTAACGGCTATTATTTGTAAAGAATGGTAAATGAATAGGGAATGTTATTACTATATGAAAGTTATTAATTTCTGCTTATACGTTCCTTAGCTAAAATTGTAAAAAAATAGAAAAATAGACTTAAATCAGTAACGTTCTAGTCATGCTTGTTAACCTTAATAAATAAAGGTTAGCAAAGCCATTTTACCGATGCATGCGATTATTGAAGCCAATCTACCTGGCTGTGTATTCGATATTGTACTTGACTTGATTTAACACTGGTGAAAGTTGATTGATAAGAAAATACGTTGCAAGGCTTATGGGAAAAGGCTAAGACACAAAAAAACCAGCTTTCGCTGGTGTTCTTTTTGGAATTGGTGCCCGGACGCGGAATCGAACCACGGACACGGGGATTTTCAATCCCCTGCTCTACCGACTGAGCTATCCGGGCAACAATGGATGCACATTAAACACGATCTGAGATTATCCGTCAATCCCTTTTGTAAGATATTTTAAAAAAAATAGATTGTTTGGTTGAAAAATAACTAATCATCTATATATCTGGATCTAATTTTAATAATATAACGTCACTTTTTAAGGAATTGTTATATGCGATATCTAGGCTTTATTGTTTTTTTTATTTATCTCTATTTTGAGATTAGTACATTTATGATGGTAGCTAACGCTATTGGCGTTTTTCTTGCCTTAATTTGTATTATTGCAACATCTATTATTGGTTTTTCATTAGTTAAAACACAAGGTTTAAAAAACCTGCGCGAAATGCAACAAAAAATAGCAGAAAATCAGAGCCCTAAAAATCAAATTATTAAAAGTGTTGCTTTATTGTTTGCTGGTTTTCTATTACTTATCCCTGGTTTTTTGACCGACATTTTAGGCGCTATTTTATTAATTCCTTATGTGCAAGAATCGATTGTTAATTTCATTGTGAGAAAAATGCCTAAAAAATCAATATTTTCATCATACCAACGCACTGATAAAAATGCTGATATTATTGAGGGAGAATTTACTCGTAAAGATGATGAAGAATTAATCAATTAAAAAATATTTTGATTTTATTCTCTTGAAGAATTTAAAACAAACCCCATGTAGTATTCACTATATTATATAGATCATAATTTGATGATTTATTGTTAATAATTATTTAATTTAAATTAGTGCTAGGAGATAACTAATGAAAATTCGTCCATTGCATGATCGTGTGATCATTAAACGCAAAGAAGTAGAATCAAAATCAGCTGGCGGTATTGTTTTAACAGGTTCAGCTGCGGGTAAATCAACACGTGGTGAAGTTTTAGCTGTTGGTAATGGTCGCATTTTAGAAAATGGTCAAGTTCAACCATTAGACGTTAAAGTTGGCGATATCGTTATTTTCAATGAAGGATATGGCGTTAAAACAGAAAAAATTGATAACGAAGAAGTGCTTATCTTATCTGAAAGCGATATTTTAGCCATTGTTCAAGCGTAATTGGCAAATAATTTAATTTATAGACAGAATTCAGGAGAAATACAAAATGGCAGCTAAAGATGTAAAATTTGGTAATGACGCTCGCGTTAAAATGCTTAAAGGCGTTAATGTACTAGCTGATGCAGTTAAAGTCACTTTAGGTCCAAAAGGACGTAACGTAGTATTAGATAAATCATTTGGTGCACCAACTATTACTAAAGATGGTGTGTCAGTTGCTCGTGAAATCGAATTAGAAGATAAATTCGAAAACATGGGTGCACAAATGGTTAAAGAAGTAGCTTCAAAAGCAAATGATGCTGCTGGTGACGGTACAACTACTGCAACAGTCCTTGCTCAAGCGATTGTTAATGAAGGTTTAAAAGCGGTTGCGGCTGGCATGAACCCAATGGATTTAAAACGTGGTATCGATAAAGCTGTTGTTGCAGCAGTTGAAGAGCTTAAAAAATTATCTTCACCATGCGCAGACTCTAAAGCGATTGCACAAGTTGGTACTATTTCAGCAAACTCTGATGAAACTGTAGGTACTTTAATTGCACAAGCAATGGAAAAAGTGGGTAAAGAAGGTGTTATCACTGTTGAAGACGGCACCGGTTTACAAGACGAACTTGATGTTGTTGAAGGTATGCAATTTGACCGTGGTTATTTATCACCATATTTCATCAATAAACCAGAAACAGCAACGGTTGAATTAGACAGCCCATATATTTTATTAGCTGATAAAAAAATCTCTAACATCCGTGAATTACTACCAGTATTAGAAGCAGTTGCTAAAGCAGGTAAATCACTATTAATCATTGCTGAAGATGTTGAAGGCGAAGCATTAGCAACATTAGTTGTTAATACTATGCGTGGTATTGTTAAAGTTGCCGCAGTTAAAGCACCTGGTTTTGGTGACCGTCGTAAAGCAATGTTACAAGACATCGCGATTTTAACAGCTGGTACTGTAATTTCAGAAGAAATCGGTTTAGAGCTTGAAAAAGCAACGTTAGAAGATCTTGGTCAAGCTAAACGTGTTGTTATCAATAAAGACAATACCACTATTATCGATGGCGTTGGTGAAGAGTCTTTAATTACTGCGCGCGTTGAACAAATCCGTAAACAAATCGAAGAATCAACTTCTGACTACGATAAAGAAAAACTTCAAGAACGTGTCGCTAAACTTGCTGGCGGTGTTGCAGTAATTAAAGTTGGTGCAGCAACTGAAGTTGAAATGAAAGAGAAAAAAGCACGTGTTGAAGATGCATTACACGCGACTCGTGCAGCGGTTGAAGAAGGTGTGGTTGCCGGCGGTGGTGTTGCGTTAGTTCGTGCTGCATCTGCAATTTTAGACCTTAAAGGTGCAAACGAAGATCAAAACGTTGGTATTAAAGTAGCTTTACGCGCGATGGAAGCGCCATTACGTCAAATCGTGACTAACTGTGGTGAAGAAGCATCTGTTGTTGTTAACGCAGTTAAAGGTGGCAAAGGTAACTATGGTTACAATGCTTCAACTGAAGAGTACGGCGATATGATCGCAATGGGTATCTTAGATCCAACTAAAGTAACGCGTAGCGCATTACAATATGCTGCATCTGTTGCAGGTCTTATGATCACAACTGAATGTATGGTTACTGATTTACCTAAAGATGATAAAGCTGATTTAGGTGCTGCTGGTGGTATGGGCGGCATGGGTGGAATGGGCGGAATGATGTAATTCATCCTATTTCGTTACAACCCAAAACCTGTTAAAAAACCACCCTTTTATCGGGTGGTTTTTTATTTATTTTCCTTCTATCAAATACTCATTAACTTCACAACTTAATCACATAATCAACACCGTGAATATCAAATAAAAGTCCATTTACACTAATTGTTGTTGAAAATAGCAATACATCTAATTTTTCTTTATGACTTTTAGTTACGCTTTTTTAGAAATGAACCAAGTATGTTGTTTTTTTCTTGTCAAAATGAAATGTAAAATAGATAATAACATGATGAAAAAATGAGGTTTATTTTTTCTATAAAAATAAATTAATTATACCAAACTTTATTACTTTATATGAAATAAGATATAAAGTTATTAAATAATAAGTGAATATAAAAAGGAATAGAACAATGAGTGTATCGTCCAGTAAAAAAGCTGCAACAGTTCAACAAAATGATTATTCAGTAAGACAACGACAAAAATCTACCCGAACAGAATCCCCTCAAGCTAACATTCAAAATAATACTTTTTTCAAAGTTATTTTTTCCGATAATCTTTCTCTTGAACAAAAAGTTCAAGAAGTTACACAAATTTTAGAATTTACCGATAATAAAGAAATAGATCGTGAAAAAGTAGAAGAGTTTGATAAGTTCAAAGAATATCTACAATCAATCTCTGAAGAGATGTCTAAGCAACGTATCGAAATGACTGATACCGAAGTGTTCGCTGAATTGCAACGAGTCTATGCTGATTTTAATAATGACCTTAATGATTTTATTGATAAAATCAAACCGCTTACCGAGATAACTGATGCGCTTTATAACTTACGCCAAAATGGTGAAACACGTAACGCTCTAGCGCAAATAAAAGCAGATCAAGAATGGGATGATGAGAAGCAAGCCGAAAAAAAACAAATACAAGATGAAATCACAAATAACAATACACTAATAACCAAACTAAAAGAAGAAATTCATACTTTAGAGCAAGATAGAATATTCTTCGGACTTGGAAAAATTAAAGCGGCTTCAAAAGCGAAAATAGCAATTAATCAAGAAAAAATAGCGCAATTAGAACAAGATATACAAAATAAAAATACACAATTAGCAAATCTTGAAGAAGAAATTAAACACCGCCATGCGCAACGTAGTGAATCACTTGATGTTGAGAAATTAAAAGAGCTACTGAATTTAACATCAGATGAACACACATTACGACAAGCTGATATGGTTGAATCTGCCTTAAAATTCGTTAACCAAGGTAAAGAGCGTTTTGGTGCTATTCGTGGTCATCTTGAAAAGATGGTTAAACAAATCGAAGGGCTTAGCGACAATAATGGTAATATGATCCAAATTTATGCCATTATGAACGAAGCGACCAAACAAGTTGAAAAAGTCCATCGTGAACGCCGACAAGAACTCGAAAATAAAGATGTTGGTGACAATTTGTTAGAGTCAATGAAACTGGAAGAAACTCGACGTAATTTAGATGAACATATCGATACCGTATCAACCGCAACTGTCGATACTATGCAAACCTATGGCGAATTAACTACCGAAGCAATTAAAATACGTAACATGCAAGCTGCAACTAAAAAACAAGTAGAAAGTGCAAGAGCAATGCATTCACGCGGTATTGCATCAGTCGCTTCACAACTTAGCGTTGTGGTAACAGCGGTTAACTCAGCAGCGATTAATGAAGCGCAATCCATGGCAGGAAATACTTTAGCTGAAATGGCGAGAGTAACTAACGATATTGCTAAGAACGAAGCAATACGAATTGCAACGGGTCGTGATGAAATCAATAACGACTTAGAAGCTATGCTACAAAACTTAGCTGAATTTGGCGATACTCAACGTGAAGCAACAGAAATCACCCGTTCTGCCCTTGAAACAATGCGCGCTAATTTAGAAGAAATCGAAAAAATGTCCAAAGATGTTCAAGGTGATACTCGTGAATTTATTGCAGTAACTGGTGATGTTTTATCTGAAAAGAGTGAAGCCAAAAAAGAAACTAAAAATACTACGTCCCCTTTTAAACTATAACTGACGAAGGAATGCACAATGTACCTAGTTAGAGGGCGTGAATATTTAGCGCAACATCCCAATTTTTCATTAGTGGGAAGAGAGCATGATTTAGAAAGAATATCATCAATTCTGATCCGACAATCATCAAACTCACTTTTACTAACAGGACCAGCTGGTGTAGGCGTTTCGGCGCTTACCCTTGGTTTACAAGCAGCTAAAAATAGTCCTGACACACCATTTGACTTAATTGTTAAAAAACTATTTTGGTTAAATAGTGATGCACTGTTTTCCAGTGGAGATAGCACTAAAATTAATAACGAATTTCAAAATATTTTAAAAAAATTACTGCAAACACCTGAATCGGTTTTAATTATTACTGATACAGCTAATTTTTTAGAAGCGGCACACAATACCGGTAATGCTCATTTTATTAATGCATTAAATAACGCTGATAAATCGGGTAATTTTCAAGTAATTCTAGAAGTTCGTGATGATAAACTTAGTAGTGTGCTAAAAGCTAGTACTAAAATGCCTGAGCTCTACACGCTTTATGATGTAAAAGAGCCAACAGGAAGTGATTTAAAAGCAATTGTTACAGTTGTTGCAAAAGAGCTATCTGAACATCATCAAATCGAAGTTGACGATAATGCTATTGACGAAGCAATACACTTAACAAGCAAATATCGTGATAGTTTGGGTTTAGGTGGAGCACAGCCTCAACGCGCAATATCCTTGCTTGATCGCGCACTAGCAAGCTACCGCCAACTGACGCATAAACAGCACCCTAAAATTGCTCAATTAATGGCTAAAATTGCGAAAAGTACTGATGAAACAGAACGTCAAACTTTGCAACAGCAATTAAATCAATGGCAACAAGATTGGCAAGATTTGAAATCAGAAATTAGCAAAACATATCAATATCAACGTGATGCTGAAACATTACGCTTCCAGCTACAAGACGAAATCACCCAAATTCAGGAGCAAGAAGAGGAAAACAAAATTTCTGATTCTGCGGCCATAAAAACCTTTGCTCAATTGACAGCAGGTGGATTTGACTCGCCAGCTGTCACCAAATTGAAAGAAAAAATTCGACAAATTGATGCCGAAATTGCACAAAATAATGAGCAACATAAAAAACTAGTAATGCTTGCCAATAAAGATTTACGACTAAATCGACAAGAAGTAATTACTGAATTTAGTAAAATTTCGGGAATATCAACCAATAAACTCGATGAAAACGAAGTTGAAAATTTAATTAATTTAGAAGCGCATTTATTGTCACGTATTTTTGGTCAGGATGAAATCGTCAAACATGTAGCTAATTCGGTTAAAGTTGCTAAAGTCGATGCACTAAAAGAGTCTGGTCCAGCAATGTCTTACCTCTTTTTAGGACCATCCGGTGTAGGCAAAACAGAAATGGCAAAAGCTTTAGCGCAATACGTATATGGTGACGAAAAATCATTAGTGCGATTTGATATGTCAGAATATATGGAAAAACATGCAGTTGCTAAATTAATTGGTGCACCGCCAGGATATGAAGGGTTTGAAGCTGGTGGTATTTTGACTAATTCAGTTAGGGCTAAACCGGTTGGTATCTACCTATTTGATGAAATCGAAAAAGCACATCCAGATGTATTTAATATTTTCTTGCAGATCTTATCAGACGGACGTTTAACCGATAATATCGGTCGTACGGTCGATTTTTCTGACATAATGATTATTATGACATCAAATATTGGTCAGCCTTATTATCTTGATCCTAATCTATCTGATGAGGCAGCACGCGAACTAGCAACAAATGAGCTAAATAATACCTATCGTTCAGAATTACTGAATCGTTTTAATGGTAGAGAAAATATTGTTCATTTTAAACGACTACCAATGGAAGTTATCGAGAAGATTATCCGCCGTGAAATTGATAAACTCAATCAAGCTTATCAACCTCGAAACCTAACTATAGAAGTACAAGACGCTTGTCTTAGTGCATTTTGTCATGATCATTATGATATTATTCGTGGTGCAAGAGGTTTACCAGGTTATATTAAAGCCAATATTCGACCGTTTATCGTCAATCACATATTACAAAACCCACTTGATCAAGGCACGTTTAAAATAGTGTATAACCAACAAACGCATAGTTTTGATATGGAATTTTGTAAAAATTAAAAACGCTTCACTTCGTTTTTAGCGAAGTGAATTTACTACAATAAATTGAAGCTAACAGGAAATGTTCCTTTAGCTTCAATTATACAACCTTTCCTAAATTCAAAACTTTTTGGCGTAGCCACGTAAATTATCAGAAAATTACCCAATAGCAGTAGTAAATAAATTAACCGTTGTGATTTTTTCTCATAGTTATATTACGTAAAGTAAACCATCACCCAAAATGGTTTACTAACATAATTTAATTAAACTTACGCAACAAGCCTAGGGTGTAAACTTCCGCTTTGTACAAGCACGATATCGTTATCAATATTTATTTTTTCGCAACAGAAAATAGATAATTAGCCACCTTAGTATCACCATTTTTTTGGTATAATTGAGCCGTTTTAATGACACTTTCTTGTCGAGATGCATCATAATTAAAAAGCTGCTTAAACATTAAATCAGCAGTTTTCTGATCACCGTTTTGAATCGCACAATAACCATACTGTTCATACGCATCGGCTTTCCAACGGTGGCGATCTAAATCAATACTTTGTTGAAATTGTTTTTTGGCTTCTTGATAACGATTTCTACCACATAAAAAAGAGCCATAATGGACATGATACAGTCCATTACCGGGTTGCATTAAGGTGATACGTTTGTAAATCATTTCAGCTTCATTATATTCACCAACATGCTGATCAAACATTGCCATTGCTAGCATAACTTGAGGGTTATTAGGTGAATATTGGGCAGCCAATTTCAAGTTATAATGTGCAGCTTTGATATTTTCTGGTGACTCATCAGCTTTAGCCAAATAAGCTAAACCTAATCGCGTTCTAGATAATGCGGCAGCTTCGGGATCAAATTCTTCATGCCCTTTAACTTGGCAACCTGTTAAAGCAATCATGGATAAACAGCTGAAGATGACTAACCATATTTTCATTAACTTTTCCCTTTTCCGTTGTCTATTTTTATGCGGTTTGCTGAACCAAGTTTTGCTTTTTATACAGTGTTCTTTTAGTCCTGTCGACAACTTCACCGGCTAACTGACCACATGCTGCATCTATATCATCGCCGCGGGTTTTACGTACAATAACCGTAAATCCATAACCCATTAATGTTTTCATAAAACGGTCTATACGTGTATTTGAGCAACGAGAGTAAGGAGCACCAGGGAACGGATTCCATGGAATTAAATTAATTTTACTTGGTACATTTTTTAAGAATTGAGCTAATTCATGGGCATGTTCTACGCCGTCATTAATCTGATTTAGTAATACATACTCAATTGTTACCTTGCCATGATTGGCATTTGAAGTAGATAAATAACGTAAAATTGAATCGCGTAACATCGCCATATTATACTTTTGGTTAATTGGCATAATTTCACTACGTATCGCATCATTTGGAGCATGAAGTGAAATCGCTAACGCAACATCAATCATTCCTGCCAACTTATCTAAAGCAGGAACAACACCAGAAGTTGAAAGCGTAACACGTCTTTTTGATAAACCGTAACCAAAATCATCTAACATGATTTCCATTGCCGGTGCAACGTTAGATAAGTTGAGTAAAGGTTCCCCCATTCCCATCATAACAACATTCGTAATAGGCCTATCAGCTAATTTTCCTGTCACACCAATGGCATTTGATGCACGCCAAACTTGGCCGATTATTTCAGAAACGGTTAAATTACGATTAAAACCTTGCTGAGCGGTTGAACAGAATTTACATTCCAAAGCACATCCTACTTGTGAGGACACACACAAAGTTGCGCGATCGCGCTCAGGAATATACACCGACTCAATCATCTGATTATTGCCAACATCCAATGCCCATTTAATAGTACCATCAGATGAGCGCTGTTCCATCGCTATTATTGGGGCTTTAATTTCGGCTAACGTTTTTAATTGTTCACGTAATTTTTTATTAATGTCAGTCATTTGATCAAAGTCATCTATTCCAAAATGATAGATCCACTTCATCACTTGATCTGCTCTAAAAGGTTTTTCACCTAATGATATAAAAAACTCTCTCAATTGCTGGCGGGTAAAATTAAGTAGATTAATTTTTTCATTGGTTGCTGGAGTAGTTTGTGTTATTTTTGCTGCATCTGCACAATTTACAGACATGTTCGGTGTTGATGATGTTAACATAAGGCCTCGTTTTTACACATTATGGCTATTTAAATTTTTAGGGAAAGGATTATACTGGTTTTCACCTTATCTGGCTAATAAATATTAGTGATATATAAATGAAAATGAATTCAACAATTTTAAAAAAAACGTTAACGATTACTCATACAATAACTTTACTTTTATGTTCAACATTCGCTATGGCACAACCAATTCCATTAGATAAATTAACAGGTCAATTTGACGAAAAGAAAGATAACAATTTTATTGCGTTAGATTCAACAATTTTGCCTGTTAATAAAAAAGGCATGTATCTGCAAAAAGAACCTGCCGAGCAGTTAATTAAAGCTTATAACGACTTTAAAAAGTCTTATCCAGATATACCGTTTATAGTTGTGAGCGCAACTCGTAATTACACGTATCAAAATGGCATCTGGCAACGTAAATGGGATGACTTGTTACCGAAACTTCATGAGCCACAAAAAATTGCTGAGCAAATTTTAAAACTATCATCTATGCCAGGTACCTCAAGACATCATTGGGGAACAGATATTGACATTACCAGTGTTTCATCAAGTTATTTTAGAAATGATAAAAAAGGCATCATACTTTACCAATGGCTACAAAAAAATTTACCTAAGTATGGTTTTTGCCAGCCATTCAATGAAGGTCGTAAAGGAGGGTATTTGCCAGAAGAGTGGCACTGGTCATACAAACCTATTTCCAGCCAATATATCGCGCAATATAAAGCTATATTAGACAGTGAGCCTGATAAAATTATACAAAGGCTCAATTTTACTGGTCACGACAAAATTACACTTGAAAGTTTAGTTAGACAATATGTATTAACGGTTAATTCTGAGTGTTATTAATAATACATTAGTGGTTTCGCCAATAAGGAAGTTTGATAGTGACCACTAATCCCCCACCATCACGATTATTTGCTTGAATCGTACCGTTATGCATAATGACGGTCTTTCTTGCAATTGCCAGACCTAAACCATAACCTTTGCCTAATTGCGCTGACTGGATACGAACAAACGGTTCAAAAATACTCGATAATTTATTTGAATCAACACCTGGACCACGGTCTTTGACTTCAATTTGCAAATATTTACCCACTTCTTTTAACGACACTTCGACAGCTTGCCCAGCTTTAGAAAAACGAATTGCATTACGAATAATATTTTCAACTGCTCGGCGAATTTGTTCCGAATTACCTTTAATAATAGAATGCGTTATGGATGCTAAATTAAAATGTACATCAATTAATTGATGATTGGCTTCATAATTAGCATCACTAATCACCACACTAATTAAATCTTTTAAATCAAAATATTCATCAGTACGATTATTCATTTCGGCGCGTGAATAATTTAAAATTTCACCAATTAACTGATCTAATCGTTCCGACTCTAATTCAATTCTCGCTAAAGCAGTATCAATATTTTGTTTATTTTGTTGGGCAAGCCCAATGGCTAACTGTAAACGCGCAAGCGGTGTACGCAACTCATGTGACACATCATGTAAAAGTGCTTGACGATCTGAAATTAAAATATTTAATTGTTCAACCATCATATCAAAATCTTTACCCAACTCACTGAGTTCATCACGTCTAGGCTTTAATTTTTTAAATAACCTGACAGAAAGATCACCTTGTGATACACGAAAAAAGCCTTGTCGTAATAACCGCATTGGCCTAGTTAAGTTCCATGCTAAAAATAGACTAAAAGCTAAACCAACAAATCCCCCCATTAACATAATTGGCAACGGCATACTAAAAAATACCTTTTTGCTACGATCATCTTTATCTTCTTTGAACGAAACAGCATATAAAGTACCATCAGGCGCAATAGCTGTTCGTTGATAAATATAAGTTGGTGACTCTAATTCATCAGTCAATATATTAACTTGATCATTTTGAGGGGAAATTAATTTTATTGATAACAACGCCCGTTCACGTTCAGGTAAATGCGCAATAAAATTAAGTGTTTCATCTTCACCCGCAACATGTAACAATTGCGCAATCATATCGACTTTGGTCGGCATATGATTAAGAAAACGTTGATTTCTATTTTCTACATAAAAGGAGAAAGCTATCCAGGTTAACTGAAAGGTAAGATAAAAAATCACACAAAATATAATCAGTATTTTCCAAAATAATCGACGATTCATACCAAAGCCTATTCTATCGTTAACGGATACGGTAACCTACTGCTCGAATGGTTTCAATTGTCACATCGTTTTGTGCTACTTGAGACAGTTTTTGACGAATATTACTAATATGGACATCCACGCTACGATCATAAAGCTCTCTAGCTCGACCTAATCCTATTTCAGATAGCTCTTCTTTAGTCACAACCCGTTCGCTATGTTTGACTAATAAAACTAATAAATTGAATTCAGTTGATGTCAAATCAATAACTTGCCCATTCCAAGTACAAAGTCGCTGCGGTAAATCAAGCGTTAAACCATTAAAATGGTATTTTTTGTCATCGACCATTTCAACTGAACGTTCATCAAACCGACGTAAAACCGCTCGCAACCTAGCTAATAATTCTCGTGGATAACAAGGTTTAGGAATATAATCATCAGCACCAAGCTCTAAGCCTAACACCCGATCAATATTATCGCCTTTAGCTGTTAACATAATAACGGGCATATTACATTGTTGACGTATGCTTTTTAATACATCAATACCATTAATATCAGGTAGCATGACATCTAAAATTGCGGCACGATACTTACCCGATAATGCTTCATCAATACCATCTTTACCCAAATAAACACTTTTAATATTAAAACCTTCATTGGTCAAATATTCACTTAGCATTTGTGATAATTCAATATCATCATCAATTAATAAAATATTTATCATAATCGCCATTATTATCTAAATTTTAGGTCTTTACATTATTGCAATAATTAAAAAAAAGTCAGGTAGTTTTACTAAAATATTACATATTTTGAACTATTCCTGATTATTTAATTTACTAACCAACCATATAAAAAATTTAAGATAAATATTATCTCTTATTATATTTTTTGAAAGAATTTGAATAGTATTTATCAGTTAAATTACTTACCATATTATTTAAGTCAAAATTGTCAGATTGGTTATTAATATCAAACAGCAAATAACTAAGTCTTATACTGTTTACGCTGCAATCACATCGTTCAATTTTCAATAAATATTAAATAAAATAGTATGCTATCAAGAAGGTAACATTTCACCATCAACATTACCATTAAAATATGGAGATAAATAATGAAACAACAAGTAATGTGGCAAGAGTTAATTAAATTGGTGAAACATGAAGTATTACCCGCACTCGGTTGTACTGAACCGATATCATTAGCATTTGCCGCTGCAGTTGCGGCTCAATATCTAAACAAAAATAATATTGAAAAAATTGATGCTTATGTTTCACCTAACTTAATGAAGAACGGTATGGGCGTGACTGTGCCTGGCACTGGTATGGTTGGATTACCTATTGCTGCAGCAATTGGCGCAATAGGTGGCGATGCAAATGCAGAACTTGAAGTATTAAAAAATATTACAACAGAGCAAATCACCTTAGCTAAAAAAATGTTAGTGGATAACAAAGTGAATGTGAAAATAGCCAACAATAATCAAGCTATCTACTGTGAAGTCAATATTTATACTCAACACGATCATGTTAAAGTATGCATCGAAAATTCACATACCAATGTTATTTTGATTGAAAAAAACAGTAGCGTTATTTTTAAACAAAATAACATTACTGCAAATCAATTAAACAATAACGATATCATCAAACAGGTATCAGTCAGATTAATTTATGACTTTGCAACCTATGCAAATTTTGAAGATATTCAATTCATTTTACACTCTGCCGAATTAAATTGCGCCCTATCTCAAGAAGGATTAAAGCATGCTTATGGATTAAGTATTGCCTCAACATTACATGAACAAACCCAAACAGGATTATTAGCTGATGATTTGCTTTCAAAGGTCATTATTCGCACAACCGCTGCATCTGATGCTCGTATGGGGGGCGCAACGTTACCAGCCATGAGCAATTCAGGTTCAGGTAATCAAGGGATCACTGCCACCATGCCGGTTGTGGTGGTAGCAGACTATCTAGATGCAACACCTGAACAATTAGCTCGAGCATTAATATTATCCCATACTATTGCCATTTATATTCATAGCAAGTTTCCGCCTTTATCGGCTCTTTGTGCAGCATCAACAGCCGCTATGGGCGCAGCAGCGGGTATGGCATGGTTACTTGGTCAAGGTAGATATGAACCTGTCGATATGGCAATTTGTAATATGATTGGCGACTTATCAGGCATCATTTGTGATGGCGCTTCAAATAGCTGTGCAATGAAAGTTTCAACATCTGTTTCATCAGCGTTTAAAGCTGTACTGATGGCTTTAAACCATATTCGGGTCACAGGAAACGAAGGTATAGTCTGTGATAGTGTTGAAAATTCAATCAACAACTTAGGGGCTATCGCTAGTAATAGCATGAAAGCAACTGATACTCAGATTATTGATATCATGTCACATAAGGCTTAAACTACGTTTTAGTGCTAAAAGATTAAACTTTTAGCGCTTTTAATATAACCAATTGGTATATTTTTTAAAAAATATGCTGGACAATGTTGTTTTTTATGCGTAATATTTCGTCCTGCTTCAATGGTGGCTATAGCTCAGTTGGTAGAGCCCTGGATTGTGATTCCAGTTGTCGTGGGTTCGAATCCCATTAGCCACCCCATTTTATGAAGCAAAAAATCTAACGGCGAGTAGCGCAGCTTGGTAGCGCAACTGGTTTGGGACCAGTGGGTCGGAGGTTCGAATCCTCTCTCGCCGACCAATTTTAAATAAAAAAGCCTGCTCATTGAGTGGGCTTTTTTATTATTCGCTTTAGCTTAAAGGATAAGAACCGACAGAGGTTCGAGCCGAGCGTAGCGAGACAACGTTGCTTTAGCAACGGCCCGAAGGGCGAGCATAAAATGCGAGTCATCCTCTCTTCCCCCGCTCTATTTTTTATTATCTTACTGATTTAATGTTACTAACAATAAATATTGTGATCACAACAACAATTTTGGTACTTAAGATTGACAAGATATATTTTTTTAATTAATTTTTAACCAATAAAAATGGATTTAAGATATATCTTTTAGATATTACGATCCAAAAAGGAAGGGGATGACTATTGGAATATCGTGATATTGCGGTCAAAACAGCTGTTGAAGAGCAAATTAAAGCCAATCCAGCCATAATTAAGGATAAATTCACAGAACGTGGGCTTGCCGAATATTTTGGCGTCAGTCGAACAACGGTTAGAAAAGCGTTAAATGATTTGGCCATGGAAGGCTATGTTTTTTTTGATAAAAAAAATACGCAATATCCAACAATCTTTGAAATCAATATGTTAAAAATGTCTTCATTTAGTGAAGAAATAGATAAAGAAAATCCTAAACAAATTAAAATCAAAGTTCTTTCCAACCAAATTATCAAGACTCCCTCAGAATTGACAAAATTCTTTAATTTTAATCACCAATTACTCAAAATAATTAGGCAACGCGTATTAGGTGAAATGCCTTTATCTTACGAGATCTGTTATTTACCCTTCGAAAAATTCAGAGGTTTAGAAACACAAAATTTGAGCAATGTGTCGCTTTATCAATATTTAAAAGATCATTACCAGCTCATCCCGAGTCATGGTCGGGAAGAAATTACCTACGAAACCGCAACTAAAGAATGTGCCAAGTATTTAGGTATCAAAGAACAAACACCAATCTATAAAGTTTCAAGTTATAACTACGATAATAACTTTGAGCCTTTTGAACACACTGAGCAATATTTAATAGGTAACCGATTTAAATATCACTTATCGGCTAAAAATATCTTCAATTATAGCGAGACAGATAAATGAAGTTATTTGAAAAAATTGCAGTTCAATTAGGCGAGCTAATAGATACAGGTAGGTATGGTGTTGGTGCCGCATTACCGCCAGAAGGCCAGCTACAACAAAACTACGGCGTAAGTAGAACAACTATTCGTAAAGCAATAGATCGATTAGTTGAAAAAAATCAAGTTGTAAGAAAGAAAGGGGTGGGTTTATTTGTCGCACCTAAACTTTCAACGCAAAATATTCTAGAAATGACGGGCATCATCAAACCCTATGATTATCAAAATGATAAAAAAGTGATTAAAGAGTCTTATTTAAGACAAGCAGGAAGCTACTACAGTCAATTATTAAAAATAAAATCGTCCGAGCTTATTTATTATATCAGCTTTCTTGAAGTGGCAAAAAACAGTGTCGTAAAAGCTATATTTTTGTTACCTCTTAACTATTTTCCTGATTTTCAACTTTCCATCATAAAAGTGTTATCGGCGCTGGAAATTGTCAATTCGAGTAAAAAGAAAGTTGATAAATTAGAACAAGATTTACAATTAATTGTTGCCAATGCTGAACTTGCCAAACAGCTAGGTATCAAAATTAATAACCCATTATTTAAAATTTCTAACCACTATTTTGATATTAACAGTGAACCAATAGCCATTGAATATAAATTTGCTACTAATACTAAATATGTTGTCGATTTCACCTAGGAGGAAAATTAATGATTAAATTATTACGTGTTGATCATCGTTTATTACATGGTCAAGTTGTTGTTTCATGGTTCGATAGCGTTGGGGCCAATACTATTTTGGTCGCTAATGATACGGTGGCAAATGACGAACTACGCAAATCAGCTATTCGACTAGCTAAACCTGAACATGGCAAATTAGTCATGAAATCCATTGATGACAGCATTGAGGCAATTAATTCGGGTGTCACTGATAAATATCAAATGCTGATTGTTGTTGAATCGGTTGCCGATGCTGAAAAGCTAATTAGAGGCACTCAAGGAAAAATAACCAGCCTCAATTTAGGTGGCACAAAACCACGCGAAGGCACGAAGAGCTACTCTAAAACGATCAATCTAACTGAACAAGAAGCAGATTTATTAACTGCATTAAAACAAGATGGCATTGATATTTACATTCAACAAGTTCCGAGTGAAGCAAAGCAAAAATTTGAAAAATAATTTAGAGGATACAACACATGAGTATCGAATTAACAGCACTTCTATTAGCTTTAATTGCGATGTTAGCAAATGCTGAATACTTTTTAGGATCATCAATGTTATCTCGCCCACTTGTCACCTGTACTTTAGCAGGTTTAGTTATGGGGGATATCACTCAAGGCATTATCATTGGTGCAACCTTAGAGTTAGCTTTTGTTGGATCGTTTTCTATTGGGGGGTCGATTCCACCCGAAATAATTTCAGGCAGTGTTTTAGGTACCGCATTTGCTATTGGTGCAGGCAAAAGTACCGAAATTGCTTTAACATTAGGTATTCCAATTGCGTCACTGGTGTTATTAGTCAAAAACCTCTGCTTTCTTTTTATTCTTCCTTATTTTGTTCACAAAGCAGACAAATATGCCAGTGAAGGCAATGGTAAAGGGATGGATAGAATGAATATCTTAGGTGGATTTTTCTCAATCAATCTTCCAATTGGGTTAGTTGTCGGATTTTCCTATTTATTTGGTAGTGCCGCTGTTAACAACTTATTAGAGATGATACCTAAATTTATCATTGATGGTTTAGGTATTGCCACAGGGCTACTACCAGCTTTTGGTTTTGCAATGTTAATGAAAATTATGATCAAAAAAACCAATACTACCTTCTTTGTTCTTGGCTTTGCATTAGCGGTATACATGAAAGTACCTGTTACCGGCGTGGCTATTTTTGGCGCTTGTCTTGCCTTAATTTTGACCGGTTATTCTGCATTTAATGGCAAAAAAGGCGCAATAGACGAAGGTAATCAACAGCTCAATACCAATACGGGTAATGCATTAGCATCACAGGAGATCGATTATGAAAATGAAGAATTCTAAATTAGTAACCAATAAAGAATTAAACAGAACCTTTTGGCGCTCGTTTACCGCTGAATGGTCATGGAACTATGAACGACAAATGAATTTAGGCTATGCCTATGCTATGCGTCCGGCTTTGGATAAAATCTACAGCAATAACAAAGTAGAATTAACCGATGCCTATCAACGACACCTTGAATTTTATAATATCACACCATGGTTAATCACTTTTCCATTGGGTATTTGCATTGCCATGGAAGAGCAACACGCTACAGACAGTGAGTTTGATAAAAACTCAATCAATGACGTTAAAATTGCCCTAATGGGACCATTAAGTGGTTTAGGTGACTCATTTTTTTGGGGAACACTACGAGTCATCGCAACAGGCATTGGTACCTCGTTAGCGTTGCAAGGCAATATTTTAGGCCCACTTTTATTTTTACTAATCTTTAATGTCCCGGCAATTTTGGCGCGGTATTTTGGCTTACTCATAGGCTATAACATCGGCACTTCATTTATCGACAAAGTTCAAAAAACAGGTTTGATGGATAAATTATCCTATGGCGCTTCGGTATTAGGGCTTTGTGTGGTCGGGGCGATGGTTGCCACCATGGTTACCTTAAATATGCCATTAAAAATTGGTTCAGGTTCAGACGCAGCATCACTGCAAGATATATTTGATGGAATTGTGCCACAAATATTACCGTTACTTTTTACGCTGTTTATTTTTGTACTTGTTAAAAAAGAAGTGAAAGCACATTGGATTCTATTATTAATTGCGGCAATAGGTATTTTTGGTGCCTGGAGCGGTTTGTTAGGTTAATGAGAGGAAAACAATGAAAAGTATCGCAGATTATGTGGCTTTAGAACCTGAGTATTATCAACATATACTCGATAATTACCAAACGTTATTTGCCAATATTATCGATTTAAGCCAGATCAAACAACTTAACGCAATTGTTATTTTTGCAACAGGTTCAAGCGCTAATGCGGCCTATAGCGCTCGCCCTTTTATGAGTAAAATATTAAACGTGCCAGTTTATATAGAAGATCCTTCTATTGCGGCTAATTATTCATATTACAATGATCCCAACAATTTATATTTTGCTATTTCGCAAGGCGGTGAAAGCTACTCAACGATTCATTTAGTTAAACAATTTGTTGAGAATAATCAAACTATATACAGTTTAACCAGCAATCCAAGCAGTCCATTGTATAAAGTGAGTAATCATATTTTATCAATGGGAATGCCAATTGAAGAGATGCCTTATGTCAGTGCAGGTTATAGTGTAACCATACTCGACTTGATGTTAATCGCTTTAGCTATTAGTCAAAAACTAGCGCGTATTAACGCTCAACAATTTGAAAGTTATTTCACACAAATACAAAAAATAACCCAACTATTGCCACAAGCCATTTTGCAGTCACAAGCTTGGGTTGCGAAACATCAAGATCAATTCAATCAAACTAACCGTGTGATTTTTATCGGTTATGGCGCAACATACGGCATTGCACGCGAAGGTGAAACCAAATTCACTGAAACCGTCCGCAATACAGCATTTGGCAAAGAATTAGAAGAGTATATGCATGGCCCTTATCTTGGCTTGCATCGCGATGATTATATCGTTTTTATTGAGCCACAAGGTCGACTCATGGACAGAGCTGAGTTGTTAAAACAGTTTTTAAAACAATATGTGCAAAACATTGCAACTATTTATGCACATGATACCAAAACACCGAAAACAGCCGATTTGTGCTTAAATATTGAGTGTGATGAACTTTTATCATCACTGTTTATGACTATCCCAATTCACTTACTCAGTTATCAAGTGTCGCAATTAAAAGGTCACAATCTAGAAAAATCAACATATCCAGAATTTGATGAAATCACTAAATCTAAAATAAAGAGGGTTACAGTATGAGAAAATATGACGAACAAAAAGAACTCGACAGCATGAATGGTGCATTAGCGTTACGTCCACAAATTAATGAGTTTATTGATAAAATTCATAAACGTGGTTACAGCAATGTTTGTTGGTTAGGTATTGGTGGCACTTATGCATCATCAATGCAAGCAGTTGTCCATATGAAAGAAAAAACAGCCATTGAAACTTTTGTTCAACATGCGGCTGAATATCTAGTAACAGGAAACAAACGTATCACTAAAGACACATTAATCATTATTTCATCTGTCACAGGTACCACACAAGAAGTCGTTGCAGCTATTGAGAAAATTCAAAAAGAAGTGGGTTCAACCGTATTCGCTTTCATGGATAAAGCTGATACGCCATTAGGGAAAATGGCACACCATGTTATTACTTACCCAATGAATGAACAATTAAAATTCTTTATGACAGCAGATCGTTTAATGTATTTAGCCGGTGAGTTCCCTGATTATGATGAGTTTTATCAACAAATGGATCAACACTTTGCTAAAAATATTGTTGCTGTTGCTAAAAAAGCCGATAAATTTGGTCAAGAAGTTGCTGAAAAACACCATAACGATACAATGCACTATTTTGTTGGTGCGGGCAATCAATGGGGAGCAACGTATTCTCATGCTATGTGTTATTGGGAAGAGCAACATTGGTTACGTTCAAAATCCATTGAGTCAGCTGAATTTTTTCATGGTACATTAGAAGTGATCGATCGTGATACGGCAGTTACTGTTTATGTTGGTGAAGATACACAGCGTCCATTAAGTGAACGTGTCGCTAAATTCTTACCACAAATTTGTGGAAATTACACCATTATTGATACCAAAGATTATGAATTACCGGGTATCGCTGAAAAATATCGTGGACACTTATCACCGTTTGTTTTTCGTACTATCAATAATCGAATTGATGCTTATGTCGAACACTTAAATCGTCATCCAATGTCAATTCGTCGTTATTATCGTTGCTTAGATTACTAAGGAGAACATTGCCAATGATTGCAGTATTAGTCAGCACCCATGGACCAATGGCAAACAGCATTATTGAAAGTGCTGAAATGATTTGTGGTAAACAAACACAATGTGAAGCAGTCCCTTTTTTAACAGAGCAATCGTTAGATGATTTTCAACAGCAAATTGAACAAACATTGACAATGCTAACACAGGAAGGACAAACTCTACTTTGTTTTGTTGATTTAAAAGGTGGCACCCCCTTTAATACATTAACCAGACTAATGGCAAATTACCCAAATCTCGAAATTGTTACTGGGGTGAATATACCCATGTTATTGGCAACATTTATGCTAAGAACGCAAATGGCGTTAGATGATTTATTACCAGAACTAATGCAAACCGCTAAACAAAGTATTGAACACTATAATATGGTGTCAATGACGTCATCAATAATAGAAGATGAAGAGTTTTAAACTGGTCAAATAAAAAACAATTAATTTAACTTTAATAAGGCAAATATATTTTTAACGCAAATAAAATTATATTTGCTTTTATCCATTACGAGTAATACCTTTCTATTTAAAGCCTTACATTGATCATCGAATAAATAGGTAGGCAAATTTGACTATATTCAAAGATAAAACAGCTATCATCATATTGATTCTATTATTAAGTAGTATTTGTAGCTGTTGTAAAACTAATAATGAATTAACATTAAAACAAATCGACACGAACGATAAATATCGTTGGATGGAAAATCAACCACAGTTAATCAATAATTGGTTATTGTCTGAATCTGAACGTACTGTCAAAACACTAAATGCGTTACCTTGGCAAAAAACAGTGAGTCAGCGGTTTGATGAGTTAACAGATTTTGGCGCTGAACCTAGAATATCTGATATTCAATACGTAGGCGATAATTGTTTTTATTTTAAACAAACAGCAGATCATCCGTATAATCGTCTTTTTGTTAAAGATCGCTTCAATAATGAAAAAGTATTAATCGATCCCCCTATTGGCTATGGTATATATGACTTTTATCCTTCACATGATGGTCAATATATTGCTTATAGCATTTATGAAAATGGTGCTGAGATATCATCAATAAAAATTATTAATGTAAAGACCAAATCACATCTTAACGATGATATAACCGGCATATCAGATCCAAATATCATTTGGTCTAAGGATAATTTATCTTTTTTTTATAAAAGAAATGATAGATATCAACATAATAGTCAAAAATCCGGCACAGAAGAGGTCTACCATCACTATTTAAACGCAAATAGACAAAATGATGTTTTAATATTTGGTACTGGCCAGATATCCGATTATAACCCCTTTACTGATCAAAATACTTCATTATCCTTTTCGTCAAATTGGGCTATTGCTTCGGTCTCACCTTCTATATCGGGTTATAGTATCGATTTGTATATAACACCCTATGATGATCTTCAAAAAAACAATGCTCATTGGCAAAAAATCATCGATAGAAAACAAAATGTGACCAATTTTATTCTGAAAGATGATTGGTTATATTTAGCTAAATATAATGATTTGTCTGGTTATACTATTTCGCGCGTGAATCTGAATAAGAATGGCCAACCAGAAGAAAAAATTATGGCATGGCAAAATGGAGATTTGACCCAATTTGCCGCAAGCAAAGATGCTATTTACTTAGCTTATCATGAGTCAACAATCCCCCACTTTGTAACTATCCCTTTTGCTGACACTCATCATGTTAAATTGATTCCACTTGCCAATAATGAAGAAGTAACGGCCATTTTTAGTAATGCAGATCACAAAGAAATATTATTTACTGCTCAAAATTGGACTGTCCCACCCAAAATATTTAGTTATGATCCTGATAATGGGTTAATTCAAGATACAAAAATGATTAATCCCAGTGCTTTTTCGTTTGCCAACTATGAGGCTGAACAACAATGGATAAAATCAAGCGATGGCACACTCATTCCCATGACGATTATTCATCCTAAAGGGATCAAATATGATGGTACTGCTCCTACATGGTTAACGACCTATGGCGCATATGGTGTAAGTCAGCTCGCTTTTTTTGATGCAACACGTTTAATTTGGCTTGAAAGAGGTGGAATAATTGCAATTGCTCACGTTCGAGGCGGTGGAGAATTAGGCAAAAATTGGCATATTGGCGGTAGCTTAGCGAATAAACAAAACTCAGTTGATGACTTTATAAAATGCGCACAATATTTGATTAATCATCATATTACCCAACCATCTAAGCTAGTTATCAGCGGTGAAAGTGCGGGTGGTATTATAATTGGCATGGCATTAGCTAAACATCCTGAACTTTTTGCTGCGGCATCAATTAATGTGGGTATGTTAAATATGAGCCGATTAGATAACATCGCCATTGGCAACGCAAATTTTGCCGAGTTTGGTTCGCCATTAAACGCAAAACAGTTAAATGATTTATCTAAAATAGATGCCTATTTAAACTTAAAAGATAATGTTACGTATCCACCGGTTATGATTTCACTAGGTTTGAAAGATGAACGTGTCGCACCATGGCAAAGTGCTAAATTTATTGCTCGTCTTAATGCGATAAACCATAGCAAAAAACAGCAGGTATTCGTTATTGCAGATCAATATGAAGGGCATTTTTTGGATAATTTTCTCAATACTGTCGAGTTTTTTATTTGGCAAACCATGCCAACACCATAATTAAAAATGGCTAACGTTAAAGTAAATATTATTTATGACAATCTTTATCATCAAATAGGTTACTTAAGCGCACTTATCATTGTAAAAAAAGAATAGGTAACGGACATCAATAAAAACTAGCTAGTAATTTAAATAACAATAGTTTTATATAATTCGCTGTTATCTTTTCATAATCTAAAAAAATAATTCTTATCTTACTTTGATTTATGATGATATTTTGCTTTAATAGTAAAAGTGACTATTTATATAACATCTACTTTTTGGAAATAAATTATGAAAAATGTTGGTTTTGTCGGATGGCGTGGAATGGTGGGTTCTGTTCTGATGCAACGTATGGTTGAAGAACACGATTTTGATTATATTAACCCTGTTTTTTTCTCAACTTCTCAAGCAGGTGCTGCTGCGCCAACTTTTGGTGGAAAAACAGGCACGTTACAACGTGCAGATAATATTGATGCACTAAAAGAATTAGACATTATTGTCACCTGCCAAGGGGGTGATTACACTTCCCAAATCTATTCAAAACTACGCGCGACAGGCTGGCAAGGCTACTGGATTGATGCTGCATCAACTTTACGTATGGAAGATGATGCTGTTATTGTGCTTGATCCCGTTAACAAAGCGAATATCCACGCAGCTCTAGATAAAGGCATTAAAACCTTTGTTGGTGGTAACTGTACCGTCAGTTTAATGCTAATGTCTTTAGGTGGTTTATTTGCTGAAAACTTGATAGATTGGGTATCAGTCTCAACTTATCAAGCAGCATCTGGCGGTGGTGCACGTCATATGCGTGAACTGTTAACCCAAATGGGAATGCTAAATGCCGAAGTTGCTAAAGAATTGCAAGATCCGCATTCTTCAATTTTAGATATCGAACGTAAAGTCACACAAAAAATGCGCGATGGAAGCTTACCTACCGATAATTTTGGTGTGCCTTTAGCCGGTAGCTTGATTCCTTGGATCGATAAAGCACTGGATAATGGCCAAAGTAAAGAAGAGTGGAAAGGCCAAGCTGAAACCAATAAGATTTTAGGAACCAGCCAAATTATCCCTGTTGATGGACTTTGTGTTCGAATTGGCGCTCTACGTTGCCACAGTCAATCATTCACGATTAAATTAAACAAAGATATCAGCGTGCCAGAAGTTGAAAAATTATTAGCTGCACATAATGATTGGGTAAAAGTGGTACCTAATGATCGTGAAATTTCAATGCGAGAATTAACACCAGCTGCCGTTACTGGTACGTTAACAACACCAGTTGGACGTTTACGTAAACTTAATATGGGTAAAGACTATTTATCAGCATTTACCGTTGGCGACCAACTATTATGGGGCGCGGCAGAACCATTAAGAAGAATGTTACGGATTTTAGCCTAATAAAAAAGCCCGAACCCTCGGGCTTTTTTTATCATCAAAAAACTATTGTTCACTATCTTCAACTAATGTCATTAACAACGAACCATTAAATAATGCTTGTTGAATAAGAGCAAAAGCGCCTATAGCTGAACAATCATTTAACACTGAACAATTAATGGTGAGGTTTTTTCTTAATCCCTCTAAACTTTGAGCATTCAATGCACTATTTACAGCATGTAACAATATTTCGGGTGATTTAATTAATTCCCCTGCGAGTACAATACGTTGTGGGTTAAATATATTTACCATAATTGCGACAGCTCGCCCCAAATTTTCACCCGCGTCTTTAACTAATTTAATAGCTAGCTCATCGCCTTGATTGGCACAACTGCAAATATTTGCAATATTACACTCAGTAAGCGTTAATTTAGTCGGATAACCTTGTTCGATCATCTGTTTAGCTCGGCGCTCTATAGCGTTATTTACGACGCGATTTTCTAAACAACCAAAATTACCACAATGACAACGTTCCCCTAGTGTATCGACCTGAATATGACCCACTTCACAAGCACTTTGGTTGTGATTGGTTAATAATTGTTGATTAACAATTACGCCTGATCCTACTCCTCGATGAACCCGTATCAATATTGAATCATCGACATCTTGTGTGGTGCCAAAGTAACTTTCAGCAAGCGCTAAACTTTGAATATCATTGCCTAAAAAGATAGTGACATTAAACTCACGATGTAATACATCACCTAAATGCCACTCTTTAACTTGAATATGCGGAGCGTATCGAACAATACCGCGTACAGAGTCGATCAAACCAGGAAGTACGACCGCTATGGCTATCAGGCGTTTCACTTTTTTACTATTTTTATGAATAAATTCTTTGAGTAAAGCAACAAGATAGTCTTGCACTTCTTGCTCAGTAAAATCGGTTAACGGATAAACCTCTAACGCTATACTATGCGCACCTAAATCATAAAGTTCAATGGTAACATGTGAACGACTTAATTGTACGCCAATAGTTTGATAATAACTAAACTTAGCTTGTATAGAAACAGCTGGACGCCCACCTGTTGATTGTTGTGCATCAACTTCTTTAATCAATTTATTTTTAAGTAGTTGGCGGGTAATTTTTGTGATACTTGCTGGAGCTAAGTGGCTAATTTCAGCAAGTTGTATTCGAGAAATTGGCGCTTGCTGAACAATCAAACGATAAATCATTGCATAATTAAGTTGCTTGATTAGCTCAGCATTGCCAACTAAGTTCAGATAATTAAATGTCATAAATTAACTCAGATAATTTCATTCGTTATCTGACATTCTAGCGGGTCATCACCCCATTAACAACCGTTTTAATTATTCTAAAGTCACGATTAAAAACAACAAGATTGGCTATTTTACCTGCATTAATTGTACCCAGTTGTTTATCGACACCTATGGCTTTTGCGGGATAAAGCGTTGCCATTCTTAATGCCTCATCCAATGCAATGCCTACATATTCAACTGCGTTTTTTACCGCCTCAATCATGGTTAGGGCTGATCCACCTAATGTGCCATTTTCATCAACGCAACGCCCATCTTTATAATAGATAGTTTTTCCAGCAAACACGCCCGAAGTTAAATTTGAACCAGCAAGTAACATTGCATCAGTTATTAAAATTAAATGATCTTGCTTTATTTTATGGCTATTACGAATATTAGCCCAGCTCACATGATGACCATCAGCAATAATGCCGACGTAAACCTCTGGTTCATCATAAATCGCACCAACTACACCCGGTTCTCGCCCAGAAATATAAGGCATAGCATTAAATAGATGCGTGCCTAAACGAATACCGTCATTAAATCCTCGACGACAATCATCATAATGCGCATTAGAATGACCTACTGATACATGAATACCTGCATTAACCAACTGTTGAATAAAATGACTTTCAACTTTTTCTGGTGCCAGGGTAATAATTTTAATCACATCAGCATTTTCGCAAAGAAAATCAATCATTTTTTGCGACGGTTGACGAATAATATTAGGATCATGAATACCTTTCTTTTCTGGATTGATATAAGGTCCTTCAAGATGTAATCCCAAAGCTTGGTTAGGATGCGTGGCTAAATATTCACGCATAACATTCACTGCTTTTATCATAAATTCATCTGTTGAAGTAATCAAAGTCGGTAAATAACTGGTACAACCATGAACAAGGTTTGTTGCTTGCATTGCTTCTAGTGTTTTCACACTCAAAGCATCAAGTGTTTCATTAAACTGTACCCCGCCACAGCCATTGACTTGAATATCAATAAGACCCGGTGCAACAATAGCACCTTGTAAATCGTCAATAGTGATGCCAGCTGGCAATTGTTCTTGTTTACAAACTTTGCTAATCTTATCGCCGTCAATAATAACGGCGTGATTTTCAAGAATTTCATAACCAGTATAAATACGACAATTTGTTAATGCGTACATTGAGTTATCCTTTATAAAACAGTTATTTTAAGATTATCTGCTTCCATCTGTTTAAAATATTTTAAGGTTTTGACTTTAAGATCATCAGTACTTGGCTCATCACAAACAATAATTGATGCTGGGTGCATTTGTAATGCAGTCACAGTCCATAAATGATTAATTGAACCTTCAACACCGGCTTGCAGTGCTAAACTCTTATTATGACCACAAACAAGTAAAATTACCTCTTGTGCATCCATTAATGTTGCAACACCAATAGTCAGTGCGTGTTTTGGTACTTGATTTTTATCATTATTAAAAAAGCGAGAATTAGCAATAATGGTATCTTCAGTTAAAGTTTTAATCCGTGTTCTTGAACAAAGTGAAGAGCCTGGTTCGTTAAATGCAATATGTCCATCTTGACCCACACCACCAACAAAGATATTAATTTTACCATAAGCTTTAATTTTTTCTTCATATTGACGACATTCTGCATCGATATCAGGAGCATTACCATTTAAAATATTGATATTATTTTTATCGATATCAATATGATCAAAAAAGTTTTCATGCATAAAAGTATGGTAACTTTGAGGGTGATCTTCCGGTAACCCAACATATTCATCCATATTAAAGGTCACAACGTGTTTAAAACTGACATGACCTGCTTGATAATGTTTGATTAATTGTTGATACATAACTAAAGGTGAACTTCCCGTTGGTAAACCTAATAAAAACGGACGATCCGCTGTCGGTTTAAATTGATTAATTTTATTAACAATACGCTGTGCCACCCAAGCGCCAACTTGTTGCGCATTTTCTAAAGGAATAAGTCTCATGTGCTACTACCTCTTCTGATATAATAAAATAACTTCTTTTTTTTTAAAGTAAAATATGTTGACTATATTTTACTATATTAAAGTATTTAATCAAAAAAATTAGTGACAAAAATCACAAAAAGCAAATAATTAATTTGCGAAGTAAAATAATATAATATCAAATATAAAAAAATAACAACTAATATCTAACAACTGTTTTTAACTTAACTTTTTTAGATATTGTTTAACAATATATGAGGTTAACTTATGGGAATTTTAGCGTATTTACAACGCATTGGGCGTTCATTAATGGTGCCGGTGGCAGTATTACCTGCGGCGGCAATACTGCTTGGTATAGGCTACTGGATTGATCCAAATGGTTGGGGACAAAATAGCATTATTGCTGCCTTTTTAATAAAATCTGGTGGTGCAATTATTGAAAACATGCCAATCCTCTTTGCTATAGGTGTTGCTTATGGTATGTCTAAAGATAAAGATGGTGCAGCTGCATTATCTGGATTAGTCGGTTTTTTAGTTGTCACAACATTACTTTCACCAAGTTCTATTGCATTATTTAATGGTATTGATACCAGTGTTGATGGTTGGCAATCACAAATTTCCCCTGCGTTTAAAAAAATTAATAATCAGTTTGTTGGTATTTTAGTTGGCATTATTGCAGCTGAATTATATAACCGATTCAGTTCTGTTGAATTACATAAAGCGTTAGCTTTTTTTAGTGGTAAACGATTAGTTCCTATTATTGTTTCTATCGTGATGCTATTAGTTTCTGCTGTTTTATATTTTATATGGCCATCTATTTATGATGCATTAGTTGCTTTTGGTAAATACATTAAAGATTTAGGCTCTATTGGGGCGGGTATTTATGGCTTCTTTAACCGTTTGTTAATTCCGGTCGGCTTACACCACGCACTTAACTCAGTATTTTGGTTTGATGTGGCTGGCATCAATGATATACCAACCTTCCTTGGTGGACAAAAATCAATTGATGATGGATTAGCAACCATTGGTATTACCGGTCGCTATCAAGCAGGATTTTTCCCAATTATGATGTTTGGTTTACCGGGCGCAGCATTAGCCATGTATCATACAGCGAAAAAAGGCAATAAAGATAAAACCGCATCGATCATGTTAGCCGCTTCATTTGCCGCATTTTTCACTGGGGTTACTGAACCTTTAGAATTTGCTTTTATGTTTGTAGCACCTTTACTTTATGTGATCCATGCTATTTTGACTGGAATTTCACTATTTATCGCTGCAACCATGCAATGGATAGCTGGCTTTGGCTTTAGTGCAGGTTTAATCGATATGCTGTTATCCAGCCGCAATCCTTTAGCTGTACATTGGTATATGTTGATATTACAAGGTTTAGTGTTCTTTGTTGTCTACTATGTTGTATTCCGTTTTGTGATTGTTAAATTCAATCTTAAAACACCGGGTCGTGAAGATGATGAAACAGTAACAACAAATAGCCAAAATTCACAATCAGGACTTGCTATTAGCGATGCATCTCAACTTGCACAGCAATATTTACTTGTTGTTGGTGGTAAAGAGAACTTAACCAATATCGACTCATGTATTACTCGTTTACGCCTAAGTGTTAATGATTCTGACTTAATTGATGAACAAGCAGCAAAAGCACTTGGTGCAATGGCAGTAATCAAATTAGGTAAAACAGGTGTGCAAATTGTGGTTGGACAGCAAGCTGAAAAAATTGCCGACCAAATGAAAAAATTGGTTTAATCGAGTTATGACTCAATTTCTATAAGTTATTTTAATAACAATAATCCAACCTATGACTGAGGGTAGCAAAGTAATAGGTTGGATTAATAACTTATATCATTAGTATTTTGTTATAAAAACATCCATACACATTCAATATATCAAATAGAAGTAAAAAAGATCTAAACAGTGGGTAGAGTTAAAACTGATTTGTGTTTTTAGTTTTAATAATTAAAACCGTAAAACCACATCTTGACTAGCTAATAATTGTTTTAAAGATGGTGCATCAAGCACCTTATGCGGAATATTTAAGTTGATATTAGTCAGATTTCGTGAGTTTAACGCAGACTGACAAACATAAACATCATCAATATCATAAAGTTCTAACAGGTTAAAAGTAGCAATATAATCGCGCATTAAAATTTTATCAGGATACTGATTTGGCAATAGATGAAATACCCCATCATCAATAAATAGTACCGAAATAGCGTTTATAGCCGATGCAGCAAGTGCAATATCAAGTGCTTCCCGACCTTTAGCATCACCATGAGGTAAAGCGCTAATAATAATGGCAATTTTCTTCATTGCAATAACCTTAAGTTAAAATTGAATAGTCCGATCTGAAGTCGCCATGGATTCGCTTAGCTCTCCAAGCCCAGTTAATTCAAAATATTGTGCAAGATTATTTTTAGTCACACCTCGCCTTTGTGCAGCAGCGACACAAACACCTAACTTTAAGGCATATTTTTCTGCTAATTGTTGCCAAGCTGAAATTAAATTAAATTCATCATTTGCCGGATCGGTATAATCGTTAGCATTATACACGCCATCGCCATAGAAAAAGATATTTTCAATACGATAAGAAGTTTGGCTTAACAGTGATTGAGCAAATTGATAGGCACAATAAGCAGATTGGGTCCCATAAGCAGGACCCAAAACAACAAGAGTGTAACTTAATGAATTACTCAATTAGTTTGTTGCCTTTGGTTGGGCTGATTGAGTATTTTGGTTTTCGCTATTAGCATCACCATTATCGATACCAAGTAATTCAACTTCAAAAATTAATGTTGAACCAGGTTGAATTGAAGCTTTATCACCCTGTCCAGGGAAGCTTTGATCACCATAAGCTAAATCAGGCGGCACAACCAACTTAATTTTACCACCAACACCAATTAATTGAATTCCTTCTGTCCAACCTTTAATAACACCGCTTAATGGGAATGTTGCTGTTTCGCCACGGTCATAAGAACTATCGAATTTACGTCCATCGGTTAATGTTCCAGTATAGTGAACAATAACGGTGTCATCGGCAGCTGGATGACGATCTGAACCTTCTTTAAGAATTTGATAAAGTAATCCAGACTTAGTTTGTTTAACGCCATCTTGTTTAGCAAAATCTGCACGGAATTTATCACCAGCGGCAGTATTATCGGCTTTTTCTTTTTCAAAACGCGCTTTACTTTCTTCTTGAATACGTTTACCGAATGCTTCTAAAACATTTTTTACTTCATCTTTTGAAAGTTGAGATGCATCACGGAAAGTTTCATTAAAGCCACTAATGATATAATCTTGGTCGGCTTTAATTTGATTTTGTTCTAAATTTGCTTTCATGTAAGTTGCAAATGATGAACCCAAAGCATAAGCTTCTTTTTGTGCATCATTTGAAATGGTAATTTTATCTGTTCCTGACTGTGTTTTTTCTTGAGATGTTTTTTTATCATCACAGCCAACCAAAGCCAATACAATTGCACTACTTACTAACGTCATTTTAATCAATGATTTCATACTACTCTCCAAGTTAGGAACTTTTTAGCTAAATTTCAGATTATTATATATGATTTGATATAGGATAATATAGTATTTACAGATCATTTATTTAATAAAACTATTATTAATATAGCAATAATAGCTATAGTTAAACAAAACGGGGGATTTAAATCATCCTTGAGTGATAGTGGCATCCTCAGTTATAATATACAAAATTTATAGAAAATAATGTAAAAGGATAGCTATTTTGACTACCGAACTTAATACCCTTGATATTGAAGAAATCATCAGTTTATTACCTCATCGTTATCCATTTTTAATGGTTGATCGGGTAATTAGTTATGAAAAAGGTAAAACATTAAAAGCGATTAAAAATGTCACAGTTAATGAACCTTTCTTCCAAGGTCACTTTCCAAATAAACCGATTTTTCCTGGCGTATTAATTTTAGAAGCTATGGCGCAAGCTACGGGAATTTTAGCGTTTAAAAGTATTGAAGAGTTATCACCAGGACAACTTTATTATTTTGCATCAATTGATAAAGCGCGCTTTAAAAGACCGGTTGTACCAGGCGATCAAATCGTGCTTGATGTTGAATATATTAAAGAACGTCGTGGTATTGCACTATTCCATGGAGTTGCAACTGTTGATGGCAAGTTGGTTTGCGAAGCAGAAATGATGTGTGCTCGTAAATAACTTGGTTTTTAAAATATCCCTAAAACAGTATTAAGGAACTGCTATGGCAACGGAAATACACCCAAGTTCAGTAATTGAAAAAGGCGCAAAAATTGGCGATAACGTCAAAATTGGACCTTTTTGCTTTATTGGTGAAAATGTTGAAATTGGCAATGGGACTTTTTTAAAATCACATGTTGTCATCAATGGTCATACTAAAATTGGTAACGATAACCAAATTTATCAATTTGCTTCAATCGGTGAAGTTAATCAAGATTTAAAATATCGAGGTGAGCCAACTCGCACCGAAATTGGCGATCGTAATATGATTCGTGAAAGTGTGACTATCCATCGAGGAACGGTTCAAGGTGGTGAGTTAACGCGTATTGGCAGTGATAATTTATTTATGATAAATGCCCATATTGCACACGATTGCCATATTGGAAATCATTGCATTTTAGCCAACAATGCAACACTTGGTGGGCATGTTCAATTAGACGATTATGTCATTATTGGTGGTATGACAGCTGTACACCAATTTTGTGTAATAGGATCACACGTAATGGTAGGTGGCTGTTCAGGTGTTGCGCAAGATGTCCCCCCTTATGTGATTGCCCAAGGTAATCATGCCACTCCGCATGGTGTTAATTATGAAGGTTTAAAACGCCGTGGATTTAGTAAAGAAGCGCTACAAGCCATTCGTAATAGCTACAAAATTCTTTATCGAAACGGATTAAGTTTAGATGAAGCTAAAATAGAAATTGAAACACTCGCAAAACAGCATCCAGAAGTACAATTATTTGTCGACTTTTTTGCGCGCTCAACACGTGGCATGATTCGTTAATGGCAGATAAGCCCTTTACTGTCGCTTTAGTTGCCGGCGAAACTTCTGGCGATATTCTTGGCGCAGGTCTAATCTGCGCTTTAAGAAAACTTCATCCCAATATTCAATTTATCGGTATCGCTGGCCCCAAAATGCAAGCCGAAGGCTGTCAAGCTTGGTATGAAATGGATGAGTTATCGGTAATGGGAATTGTCGAAGTATTAGGAAGATTGCGCCGCATTTTATCCATCCGCCAAGATATCACTAAACGCTTAATCGCCCTTAAACCAGATGTTTTTATTGGTATTGATGCCCCTGACTTTAATCTCTCTTTAGAAGGTAGGCTAAAACAAGCCGGTATTAAAACCATACATTATGTGAGCCCATCAGTTTGGGCATGGAAGCAAAAACGCGTGTTTAAGATTAAACGTAATACAAATCTGATTTTGGTCTTTTTACCGTTCGAAAAAGCGTTTTATGATAAGTTTGATGTGCCGTGTCGTTTTATTGGTCATAAAATGGCGGATGATATCCCTTTAATACCCGATCAATTCGCAATGCGCCAACAATTAGGTATCCCACTTAATAGTCGTTGTTTAGCGCTATTGCCGGGAAGCCGCCATGCTGAAGTCACGCTATTATCGGCGCCTTTTTTACAAGCTGCTCAGTTGCTAGAGCAACGTTTTCCGGATTTACATATTGTTGTGCCTTTAGCAAATGCAAAAAGGCGACAAGAGTTTGAACAAATTAAAGCACAAATCGCCCCTAATCTTAAGGTTCAATTATTCGATGGTCAGGCGCGTGAAGCAATGATTGCAAGTAATGCAGCTATTTTGGCATCAGGAACGGTTGCTTTAGAATGTATGTTGGCTAAATGCCCAATGGTGGTTGGGTATAAAATGAAAGCCTTTACGTTTTGGCTAGCTAAAAAATTAATCAAAACTCCTTATGTTTCATTACCTAACATTTTAGCCGGTAAAGCGATTGTACCTGAATTACTTCAGCATGACTGTACACCCGAAAATATCGCTAATCACGTTATTCCTCTCTTAGAGAGTGATAATACGGAATTGAAAGCAACCTTTTTATCGTTACATAAGCAAATTCGTTGTAATGCCGATGAACAAGCCGCTCAAGCAGTACTTGATGTTTTAGAGGACTCACCTTGTTGTTAGAATTTACCTACCCTGATGCCACATTAATTGCCGGTGTTGATGAAGTTGGACGAGGACCATTATGCGGGGATGTCGTTACCGCGGCGGTTATTTTAGATCCCAATAAACCGATTAAGGGATTAACAGACTCCAAAAAACTGTCAGAAAAAAAACGCGAACAACTATTTGATGTTATTAAAGAAAATGCATTAGCTTGGTGTGTTGCAAGGGCATCTGTTGAAGAAATAGACAAGTTAAACATTTTACACGCTACCATGTTAGCTATGCAACGAGCTGTAGATGGATTATCGATTAAACCCAATTTTGTTTTGGTAGATGGTAACCGTTGTCCTAAATTCGGCATTCAAACACAAGCCGTGGTTAAAGGTGATTTACTTGTTGCTGAAATTAGTGCTGCGTCGATTCTTGCAAAAGTGACGCGTGATCGTGAAATGGTTGAATTAGACAAATTGTATCCACAATATGGACTGGCTCAGCATAAAGGCTATCCAACTAAAGCCCATTTAATTGCCATTGAAGCGCACGGTATTAATCACTTATACCGAAAAAGCTTTGCTCCGATAAAAAAATTACTGTTAGTTTAACACTACCAATGCTTATCAACAGTAATCAATAATGGCGAGTTAAACATAGCGACAGGCGAAATCACTTTTTCTTGATAAGGAATATTATTCCCATAGCGCTCTTTCAATTTTTGTTTAACTGCTGGTGCTGACAGATTAAAATCTTTAATTTTTTGTAATTGTCCAATTTTCAACGCTAATGCTCGGTCATAAATTTTCCAAACTAATTCTGAGCAATAAATATATGTATCGTCCCAACCAAACCAAATATCGTAAGGCTTATTTTCAAATGAATGAGCAACTTGTTTTAAATGAGAAATTTCTTGCTGTGATAAAGGGTGATCTTTTAGACGTTTAATTATATATTTTCTGTTTTTTCCTCGATTTATCCATTTCTCAAACGGTGTATAGACCACTTTATTTGCCGCTTCAAAGACATAAGGTTTTCCATTTTTAATAAAAATTATTCCCATATGACTATAAGGTGAGTTAGTAGCTTGTTGAACAGCAAGACTTTGACGGGATTGAGAGAATTGAAAGATAATATCCCCATCTTGAGGTTTGTAGTCAGCAACACAAATAAAACTGGTTAATAATAACACCAGTACAGAAACAAAACGCATCAATAAAAACCCAAACAGCTAAACTCATTAGCTGAAATTATATAAAAAAATAGCTACTTATAATTTTTATTCTTATAAGTAGCTATATGTTTTTATGTAAAAACTAATCTCTGTTAGTAAAAATCGACGATGCTTTAGCTTTATACATCACTTTACTTGCGCTAGCAAACCGAATGGTTTTAAATACGCCAAGTAAACTCGCCTGATGTGTACGATAAAGTAACCGATGAATCATTAACGCTAAAAAGCCTTTAACACTCATTTCACTTTTACTGCCTAATTTAACCACTCCTTGTGCAGTATCGTGCAACGAAATTATGGTACCTTTGTCAGAATATTTAAATGACTTCATTGGTTGATTATTAAACAAGTTAACAATGTTTTCATAACATATTTTTGCCATTTGATGTGCGGCTTGCGCGGTAGGAGGAGATGCATGGCCGTTATCTTGCATAGCATAGGCACAATCACCAATAACAAAAATACTATCATCTCGCGTAGTTTGTAATGTCGGTTTGACGACCAATTGATTAGAGCGGCTCGATTCTAAACCGGCAATCTCTTTTAAAAAGTCAGGGGCTTTAACACCAGCAGTCCAGATCATAATATCGGCTTTAATCTCGTCCCCTTCTTTAGGGTAAAAACCGTCACTTTCAGCTTTGGTAATCATGGTTTTAGTCAACACATGTATACCACGTTTTTGTAAAGTTTGAGTAATACTTTCCGCTGTTTTTTCTGGTAAGGCTGGTAGAATTCGATCTGTTGCTTCAATTACCGAAACATCTAACAAATCAGAACACATTTTATTGCGCCCACAAGCACCGAAGGTTTCAACCATATGAGGTAGCTCCGAGGCTAATTCAACACCTGTTGCGCCACCACCTACAATAGCAATACGGATTTTATCTTCATCTTTTGTTTCGCTCTCATCAATAATAGAGCAAAAACTGGTAAATTTAGAAATTAAGGTTTCACGTAACTTAATTGCCGCATTTTGATCATCTAAAAAGATACAGTGCTCTTTCACACCTGGCGTACCAAAATCATTAGAAGTGCTACCAATCGCTATCACTAAAAAATCATACGCAAGGGACGTTGTTTCATTATTATTGTCGATAATTTTAACTAATTTGTTATCACGATCTATATCGGTAAACGTACCTTGAGTAAATCCAAAACCATGATCTTGCCCTTGAGAAGAGTAATAAATATTATCAACTTGTTCATCAAGAACACCAGTTGCAACTTCATGTAATAGTGGTTTCCAAAGATGATAACTATTTTTATCGATCAACGTTATCTGTGCTTTATTACTTTTTCCCAGCTTATCGCCTAGGTCTGTCGCTAGCTCTAAACCACCAGCGCCACCACCAATAATAATTATTTTTTTCATAAATTTTAGGCCTTAGTATTTCAATTTTAAATATCATACTAAATAAGTCGGTTTTTATCTATTTCTTTTAACTAATCTCATTCATAAATAAAATCTATTAAAATAGTAGTTTAGAATGATTGAAATTTATATATCGTCCAAATAAAATAATAGTAAAATCAATAAAAGTGCCAATATTTACGTATTCTTTAAACAAAGAACGTGCTTTCGTTGTTTAAATAAAACACATTTCGTATAATATAAAGAATAGTTACAATTTACGTATGTAAAATCCATATTGCATACAATTATCCTAACTCTTTAGGCCTTATCTAATTACTGTCACTCTTAAAAAATTTATGAATAAAAGAACTTTTATTATTATTGCATTAATTGTTATTTTAATTTCAATGACAATTTTAATTCGATCACACAATAATCAACTCATATTACAAGGTGAAGTTGATGCGCCTAATGTCAGTATCTCGTCAAAAGCGAAAGGTCGGGTACAAGTCATCAATGTCAATCGAGGCGATGATGTTAAGCCAAATCAGATTGTTATTACCCTTGATAGTCCTGAGCTTTTAGCGCAAGTCAAAGCGGCCGAAGCGGCTCGCGATCAAGCTCAGGCACAAGTCGAACTTTCAGAACATGGAACACGGGAAGAAAGTATTCGTTACTACGAAGCACTACTTAAACAAGCCACAGTAGATTACAACAATGCATCAAAAGAGTATGAACGTAATAAAGCCATTTCAAGCAAAGGATTTGTCTCTCAATCAATATTAGATAATGCTTTAAAAACTCGCGACGCTGCTTTTCAACAAGTTCAATCTGCGCAAGCTAATTTAGATCAAGCCAAAAATGGTGACCGAGTTGAACAACGTCAAATTTATGATGCGCAATTAAAGCAAGCAGAAGAACAACTTAAACAGTTACAAATTCAATACGATGACTTGAAAGTTAAAGCCCCAGTTGAAGGTGAAATTGGCTCTATCCCGGCTGAAGTTGGTGAGTTATTTAATGCAAATAGTCCATTATTAACCATAATTCGATTACCCCAAGCCTATTTTGTATTTAATCTTCGTGAAAATATTATGCCTAATATCCACAAAGGTGATCATGTTAAATTAGAAGTACCTGCACTTGGCAATAAAGAGGTTGAAGCGGAAATTCGTTATATCGCGCCTATGGGTGATTACGCAACTAAGCGCGCAACTCGTGCCACCGGCGACTTTGACTTAAAAACATTTGAAGTTAGACTTTATCCAACTACACCTATTGCAGGTTTACGCGCTGGCATGAGCACCTTATGGAAATTAGACAACTAATTTTAGACTTTTGGCAGCGTTTTAAACAAGCATTTAACGCTGAAATACCAGTCATATTTAGACGGTTTACCTTCCACTGGTTAATGTGGATTTTACCGCTGATTATTTTCATATTAATCAGTAGTATCTTCCATCGTGGGGTATTATTTGATTTGCCAGTTGGCTATATTGATAATGACAAAAGTAGTTTATCACGTGAAATAGTGCGCGATCTCAATGCTGGCGCACATGCTAATCTTATCAATTATGATAGCCAACTTTCTATTGCTGAACGTGATTTACAAAAAGCTAAAATTTATGCCATTTTGTATATTCCACCCAATTTTGAAGCGGACGTATTAGCCGGCCGTCAACCTACGCCTATGCTTTATTATAATGCGTTATATTATAGTGCAGGGCTGTATTCAATTATGGATTATTCAGGTTTGATTGCCACATTAAATACTCAATATCGAACCACAATGGCAACCAGTGTTGGCTTACCTGTTCCAACGTTGGCAAAAGTTAACTTCAATTATGATGGGCTATTTAATGCGAGCGGTAACTCGATGTACTTCCAACAGTTCTCTGCTGTCGTGCATTTGTTACAACTATTTGTAGTCACAACCACAATTCATATTTTAGCGCAGCTACCTAAACGTACTCGCCCAAATTATCCGTTTGTGCTCGGTAAGTTAGCACCTTATACCATTTGGTATACCATGTTACTCATTTTCGAAATCGCCATGTTGGTGCTATTTTCGCATGCTCGCGTATCAGGCTCACCCTTTGCGATGATTGTGGTGGTGTTCTTTTATGTTATTGCTGCACAAAGTATTGGTATTTTGCTCTACACATTTACCAAAACCTCTTTAGATGCCTACACCTATATTGGTGTCTTGGTTGGTTTGGCACTCACTTATTCTGGTGTAGTTGTACCCGAATTATCGATGCCTTGGATTGCAAGATTTATCTCATCTCTTGAGCCGTTAACCTATGCTCTAAATAAATTGTTTGATCTATTTTTGCGGCATTCTAGTTATCTTTCAGTACTAAAAACCTGTAGTATTTTAATGATTTACCCAATAATTATTACAGTGTTAGTTCGAAAACGCTTAGTTAGACGGCTACATTCACAGTAAGAGGAAACATTTGGTGGTTAAAATATTTTGGTCTTCATTTGCAAAAATATTTTTATTTATGCTAATACGCCCGATGTGGTTGTTGCTGTTAGTATCTGTCTCGTTGATGAGCTTAGTGTATAGTAATGGTACGATTACAAGTTTACCTGTAGCAATTGTTGATCAAGATCATACCGCAACCAGCCGTAGCCTTATTCGTTCTTTAAATACCAGTTCCAAGATTGAAACAATTATATACGAAGGTTCATTAGAAGCTTATGACGATATCAATAATCGTAAACTGTTTGCTGTTTTCACCATTCCCCGAGATTTTGAAAAACGGATCTTAAGTGGTCAAGAAGTGACAATCCCAGCTTATGGTGATGCTTCAAGCCGTTTAGCTAATGGCTTAATACAGGTGGACATAAAGGGCATTTATCAGCAAATATTAACGGAATTTAACAGCCGAATTATGCGAAATAATGGTTTTTCAGACAAACAAATCAATGTCATTCTTTCACCAATAAATGGTCAAACTGAGCCTCTTTATAATGCTGGAATTAGCTTTGCTGCAATAACGTTCCCGGGTTTATTGGTGATGTTATTACAACACTCATTTTTAATTGCTTCAACGCGCACGAATATAACTTTAAACTCACTGCCTCAAGGAAAACCACCCAAAATCGCGGTAATAGGTAGTTTATGCGGTTTAATTCCAATTTGGTTATTCTTATCAATTGTGCTATTTGGTTTATGGCCTTGGGTTTTAGGATACAGGCAATTGGCAAACATACCAGAAATTTTAATTATGACATTTCCATTATTGCTTGCAGTTTTAGGTCTCAGCAAATTACTGACCGAGTGTTTACGTAGAGCAGAAATGATCTATTTAACACTGGCATTTTTAACAACGCCTGTATTTTACTTATCTGGTACAATTTGGCCGCTCGATGCCATGCCTCTTTGGGTGCAAACAGTTTCAAGAATGTTACCCTCAACTTGGGCAACCAATATGATCGCCGGCGTTAACCAAATGGGTTTAGGTCTAACAGATAATTGGTTTAATGTATTTATGATTTTAATGCTTGGCGTGATGTACGGCTCACTTGGTTTTTTTATTGCCGCATTAAGACAAGGGCAAGTAAGACGATTCTTTAAAAAAATGAAAAGAACTTATATTGCTAAAATTAGATAAATAAAATTCACTTAGTTCATCATTAGCAGTTAATATCAATTACTGTTATGATGACTACAAATTTTTTAAATTTAAATAACATGTTAAATGTCAATGAAATGTTATCCGTGGATGATTAGTTTACGTCCAAAAACATTAGTACTTTCGCTTTCTGCAATTCTTATGGGTAATGCGCTAGCTTATTGGCAGCACGCATTCAATCTATTTATTATGCTGTTTTCAATCACCACAGCCGCTCTATTACAGATATTATCTAATTTAGCCAATGACTATGGTGATGCCATTAAAGGGAGTGATAAGCAAAATCTCAGCGCACATGCTCGAGGCATTCAATTAGGTTTAATTACCTTAAAGCAATTAAAGATAGCATTATGGATTAACATTTTGTTATGTATCTTATCGGGATTAATTTTAATTATTGTTGCCTGTAATAGTGTTTATCAATTATTAAGCTTTATCCTGTTAGGACTTTTGGCGATTATCGCAGCCATCACTTACACCATTGGCAAAAAACCTTACGGTTATATTGCACTAGGTGATTTATCCGTATTGCTCTTTTTTGGCTTAGTTGGGGTAATGGGCAGTTATTATTTACAAACTAAATTATTATCTGTATCGATTATCTTACCATCTATTGGAAGCGGCTTATTGGCCGTAGCGGTTCTTAATATTAATAACTTACGCGATATTGACAGTGATCGGCTCAATCATAAAACAACGCTTGTAGTTTTGATGGGAAACACGCTTGGACGATACTACCATATATTGTTATTGCTCTGTTCTCTAAGCTTTTTTAGCTTGTTTGCTTATTATCAACTACACACTATTTACAGTGGATTATTCTTAATAATCTTACCACTATATGGCAAACATATTTATGCGGTTTTACAATATCGCAATTCAAATGAAGCATTACCTTTGTTAATACAGATGGTCAAACTTGCTTTATTAACTAATTTACTTTATTGTTTGGGTATTATTTTGAGCTAGCTCACGTTTATTTAAATTTTATATCGTGTTAATCAATGTTAGCGTTATACTAAACACAATTTAAAATGCAAAAGGAGACTCGATGATGGAGTTTGATACTTCAATTCTTTGCGATTATTACCCAGAAGATGTTAACGTCGTTGAACCAATTTTCAGCAATTTTGGTGGTGTATCGTCATTTTCAGGTCAAGCTGTAACAGTAAAATGTTTTGAAGATAACGGCTTATTATACGAAGTCTTACAATCTAATGGTACTGGCAAAATATTGGTGATTGATGGTGGAGGATCGGTTCGACGAGCACTGATTGATGCAGAATTAATTGATATTGCTATTCAAAATCAATGGGAAGGCATAATTGTTTATGGTGCGGTTCGTCAAGTTGATTATCTTGCTGATGCTGAAATCGGTATTCAAGCTCTTGCATCAATTCCTGTCGGCTCAGAAGATCAAGGTGTGGGTGAAGTCGATATCCGCGTTAACTTTGGCGGTGTAACTTTCTTTTCAGGTGATTTTGTCTATGCCGATAACACCGGTATTATCCTATCTGAAATTGCATTAGAAATTGAAGAAAAATAAAAAGTATATTCCCCCACCGATTCATATCGGTGGCAGTTATTCTTAGCCTATAATCCAGCTAAAAATTCGCGACAATAAAAATGTATTAGCGAATTCTTGTACGAATAAAACCGCCAGTTACTGTCATAATTAATCCAGCAATTTCCATCTCTAATAGTTTACTGGTTAGCTCTGGAATTGGTAAATCAACTAATGAGGCAATCACATCAACAGCTATAGGTTGGTGATGGATCACAGCAAAAATTTCGGGATACAAAATACTGTCATCATGTTGTTTTTTTTCTTGCCGCACCATTGTTGATAAATAACCGTTATAGTGTTCTAAAATATCGATAGGTTGAGTCACTAAATAGGCACCTTGTTTAATTAAATAATGGGTTCCACTACAGTTTTGATTATCAATATCCCCAGGTAAAGCAAACACATCACGATTTTGTTCAATAGCATAACGCGCAGTAATTAACGATCCACTTTTTTCAGAGGCTTCAACAACAAACGTGCCTAAACTTAATCCACTTATAATCCGATTACGTCTTGGAAAGTACGTAGCTCTCGCGTTTTCAAAGGGCAAAAATTCAGATACTAACGCACCATTTTGTGCCAAAATATCTTGCGCGAGTTTAAGATTAGATGTTGGTGCGATCTTAGCTAAGCCACTGCCAAGAACAGCTATAGTATCACCCGATACTTCAAGTGCACCCCGATGGCAAATTGCATCTAAACCAAGCGCTAAACCACTGGTTATCGTTAAACCATTAATCGCAAGTTCACCGGCAAAATATCGCCCCCATTGCGCACCATATTCACTAAATTCACGGCTACCGACCATCGCAATTTGGGGGGAAGATAACAGCTGAGCGTTTCCCATCACAAATAAAAATATAGGGGGCGAACTGATTTGCTTTAGTAAAGCGGGATAGTGTAAATCACAATAAGCGATCAACGATCTAGGTGGGCAAGAATTATTTAACCAATTGAGCACCGGTTCAAAATGTAAATAAGAGATAGATAAGCAATGTGTTTGTTGAGTTTGGCTTAAGCCTAATTTTTCTAATAAAAAAGGAACATCCTTAATTTGATTAGGTAGACCAGATACAAAAAACTGACTCAATTTTTTAAAAATAGCCAGTTTTCCATGACCAAGCATTGAAATTCGGAGCAAGAATTCATATTTACTCATTACATTCCTCTTGATTCACATCTAAAACAGATGCCTTACCTTGAATTGATAAGATATATTTTATCAATAGCCAACTAAGGCTATTCATTACCAAGATAAATGTTTACAATGTGAGCAAGTTGATAAAACCTAACAAATGAGGAGTAGATCGAACAATTTATGGCTATTTTACCGGTATTACGTTTTCCTGATGAACGACTTCGCAAAGTTGCAAAACCTGTAACTAATTTTACACCTGAGCTACAAACCATCATTGATAATATGATTGAGACAATGTACGCCGAAAATGGAATCGGACTTGCGGCAACTCAAGTCGATGTACATGAGCAAATTATTGTTATTGATGTTTCGGAAGACAAAAGTCAAGTTTATGTCATTATTAATCCAGAGGTTATTAGTCAAGAAGGTGAAACAGGTATTGAAGAAGGTTGTTTATCAGTTCCTGATTGCCGTGGATTTGTACCAAGAGCAGAAAAAATTAAAATTAAAGCACTTGATCGTCATGGTAACCCTTACCAAATTGATGCCGATGAATTATTTGCTATTTGTATTCAACATGAAATGGATCACTTAAAAGGTAAATTATTTGTTGATTACCTTTCACCATTAAAACGTCAACGAATTGAACAAAAAATGAAAAAATTGACTCGAGAAGAGCAACGCAATAAATAAGTTTAGCCGCCCTTTTAAGGCGGCTCATTTTTTACTTTATTTAGCAACAATTACCATAGCTGGACGAATTAATCGACCATTTAACGTATAACCTTTTTGAATGGTATTTACGATTTGACCTGATTGATGTTCAGGTGACTCAACCATACTAATCGCTTGATGTAAATCTGGATTTAATTGTGAATCTTGGGTGTTAATCACTTCAATACCAAATTTTTTCACGGTATCTAAAAATGATTTTAAGGTCAGCTCTAAACCTTCAACCATTGCTTGATGCTGTGGATTATCCTTATCAGTTGATTCTAAAGCACGTTCTAGATTATCAATGACAGGTAATAATTCATTCGAAAACTTTTCAAGCGCAAATTTACGGGCTTTATCAACATCTTGCTCTACACGTTTGCGCACGTTGTCGATCTCGGCACGAGCACGAATCATGGCTTCGCTTTCATTCTTTTTAGCAATTTGTAATTCTTGTTCAAGCTCGGCAATTCGTGCATCTTTCGCTTTTAATTGCTCATCAACATTAGGTTGAGCTTGTGTAGCTTGCTCGGTTGATGATTCGGTTGCGGTATCAATGTTAGATTCATTTTCTGACATATTCTTATCTTGCTCTGTCATACGGTACTCCAAATGTAGTCGAAAACTTAGTTAATAACGGTTATTATGGGGACAAATTTTATTATTACAAGCTTAACAATAAGTTGATAGATATTTTTTTGGCTGTTATAAAAAAATACAGCGATTTATATCTAACAATAACAAGGATATTCTATGCGTGCACCATTTAAATGCATTGGCTTAATTGGCATTCCAAGAAAACTTGAGGCAATCGAAACACATAGCGTACTCTATGATTGGCTGGTTAAATTGGGAATTGAGGTTTTAGTTGAAGACCGATTAGCGGAATATATTAAATTCCCGAAAAACATTTATGCTTCACTAGATAAAATCGGTGAACAAGCAGATTTGGCTATCGTGGTAGGTGGCGATGGTAATATGTTGCGCTCAGCACGTTGCTTATCACACTATAAAATTAAGGTAATTGGCGTCAATCGTGGTAATCTGGGTTTTTTAACCGATATTTCACATGAAAAAGTGATCGAGCAGTTAAGCCCAGTGATTGCAGGTGAATATGATGATGATCCTCGCTTTTTAGTCGAAGTCTCTATTTATGATAATGGCAAATTAATCAACTCGGGTTTTGCCGTTAATGAAATTGTCGTTACCCCTAATACGGTTGCGCATATGATTGATTATGATGTCTACATCAATGAACGTAATGCCTTTTCACAGCGGGCTGATGGCTTAATTATTGCCACACCAACTGGCTCAACAGCCTATTCTTTATCTGCGGGCGGACCTATTTTAGCCCCACATTTAGATGCTTTAATTATTACACCTATGTTTCCGCATTCATTAGCAGTTAGGCCATTAGTTATTAAAAGTGACAAACCTATTCATCTTAAATTTCCAACCACCGCACTCGATCTAAATATCGCCTGTGACAGTCAAATAATTTTACCGGTGAAACCAAGTCAGGATGTGATTATTCGCCGTTCAGAGTATGAATTTAACCTCATTCACTCTAAAGACTATGATTACTTTAATAATCTTTCAACTAAACTTGGCTGGTCACAAAAAATGTATTAGCCAATTTAAATGGCTCTTTTTTAGCTATCATCGTTATGAAAGACAACTCGCTTGTTAAGATAAAAACAAGCGAGAATAAGAGAAAGCAAAACAATATTATTTTTAAATCAGCAGTTAATCAGATAAGTGAATAGATAAACAGTAATAGAAGAAAAAATAGCGGCGATAACATCATCGACCATAATCCCAAATCCACCTGGTACACGCTTATCAAACCAACGAATAGGCCACGGTTTTGCCATATCGAATATTCTAAATGCAACAAAAGCAATCATGACCCAGAGAATAGAAACTTGTGGAATAAAAAATAAAGTTATCCACATGCCGACAAATTCATCCCAAACGATATGTCCCGAATCATGAGTATGCGTATCATCAGATGTTTTTTGACATAAAAAACAACCAAATATAAAGGCAACGACCATCAATACCCAGTATAAAATAGGTTGCAAGCCATTAAATAATAACCAACACGGAATTGCCATTAATGAGCCCATGGTTCCTGGCATAATAGGCGATAAACCACTGCCTAGCCCAACCGCTAAAAAATGGATTGGATTGGTAAGTTTTAGGTATTTTTTAAAATCTTTATTGCGATCTTGTTTAGTCATTATGTCGTGATTCTTATTGATAAAATTTTGCCGACTAAAGTCGGCAAATTATAAAAAGCTAATGCCTTATAAGCATTAAGTCCAGATAGGTATATTATTCGTCTTTAGTTAAGGTTGCAACCATGACAGCTTTAATGGTGTGTAGCCGGTTTTCAGCTTCATCAAAAACAATACTATGCTCGGATTCAAAGACTTCATCAGTCACTTCTAATCCATTTTTCAAACCATATTGGGCAGCCATCTGTTTTCCTACAGTCGTATTCATATCATGAAAAGCTGGTAGGCAATGCATAAATTTAACTTTAGGGTTGCCGGTTAATTTGATCACATTTTGGTTGACTTGGTATGGAGTTAATAATTTTACTCGCTCATCCCATACTTCTTTCGGTTCACCCATAGATACCCAAACATCGGTATAGAGGAAATCAACATCTTTTACACCTTCGGCAACATCTTCTGTTAAGATAATTTTAGCACCAGTGGTTTTGGCTATCGCTTGGCATTTTTGCACCAGTTCAGCTTCAGGTTGACAAGCTTTCGGCGCAACTAAGCGAATTTCCATTCCCATTAATGCCGCGCCTTCCATTAATGAGTTGCCCATATTATTACGCGCATCTCCCAAGTAAGCAAATTTAACACTATTTAAAGCTCGATTTCCAATATGCTCTTGCATGGTCATAAAGTCAGCAAGGATTTGGGTCGGATGCGCTTCGGTAGTTAAACCATTCCAAACTGGCACACCAGCATATTTTGCTAAGGTTTCAACAATATCTTGCCCATAACCTCGATATTCAATACCGTCATACATTCGACCAAGCACTCGTGCAGTATCAGCAATCGACTCTTTATGACCAATTTGGCTACCGCTTGGCCCCAAATAAGTCACTTGTGCACCTTGATCGTAAGCACCAACTTCAAATGCACAGCGGGTACGAGTAGAGTCTTTTTCAAAAATTAAAGCGATATTTTTACCTGATAAATGTTTTTTTTCCACTCCTTGGTGCTTCGCCTGTTTTAATTCAATAGCAAGATTAATTAATTGATTAATTTCTGCTGGTGTGAAATCGAGTAATCTTAAGAAATGGCGCTGATAAAACCCGTGCATGCAATACCCCTTTAGTTATCATGATTCAAATAATTTTATTTGAATAATTATTCACTTTCAAGCCAATTTTTCAAAAATCAATAACAAATACCAAAACCCAACTAAAATCTCAAAAATTAGACATTATTATTTAGTTATTTTTAATAATAATGCTTTTTTTATTTAAAATATTGTAATAAACTAGCCAAGTGCTGTATATGGAAAGATAAGCAAGATTGAATTTTTATTCAATTTAAATATATTTTTATTCAAAAGGTCTTTTTAATTATGCAAACTTATGCCCTCCTTATGTTACAAGATGGTTCAACATTTATTGGTAAATCAATCGGCGCTGACGGACAAACAGTTGGCGAAGTCGTTTTTAATACATCAATGACTGGCTATCAAGAAATCCTAACTGATCCCTCTTATTGCGAGCAAATCGTTACCTTAACTTATCCACACATTGGTAATGTCGGTACGAATGATGCCGATGCCGAATCTAATCAAGTTTATGCTAAAGGTTTAATCATTCGTGATTTGCCCCTAATAACTAGCAATTACCGTAGTAAGCTTGATCTTTCAAGCTATTTAAAAAAGCATAATGTCATTGCTATTGCAGATATCGACACCCGTCGTTTAACTCGAATCTTGCGTGAAAAAGGTGCACAACATGGCGTAATCATAACAGCAACAAATAAACAAACCTTATTGGATAATGCTCAATCAGCCAAGCAACAAGCAATAAATTTTAAAGGATTATCAGGGTTAGATTTAGCGAAAGAGGTGACCTGCGCTAAAAGCTATACATGGACACAAAGTGTATGGACAAGCGAGAATGAAAATCCTATGCCGAAAGCAGAGAACACACTACCTTTGCATGTTATTGCTTATGATTTTGGCGTAAAACGAAATATTTTACGTATGTTAGTTGAGCGTGGATGTAAATTAACAGTGGTACCCGCTAAAACACCCGCGGCTGAAGTATTAGCACTAAACCCAGATGGCATATTCCTATCAAATGGTCCTGGTGATCCCGCCCCCTGTACTTATGCTATAGATGCAATTAAGGCATTTTTAACCACCGATATTCCTATCTTTGGTATCTGCTTAGGCCATCAACTGTTAGCACTGGCGTGTGGTGCTAAAACCGTCAAAATGAAATTTGGGCATCATGGCGGTAATCATCCTGTCAAAGATTTAGAAAATAATCGCGTCATGATCACTGCGCAAAATCATGGTTTTGCTGTCGATGAAGCCAGTTTGCCAAGCAATTTACGCGCCACACATAAATCTTTATTTGATGATTCATTACAAGGTATTCATCACAATCAAAAACCGGCTTTTAGCTTTCAAGGCCATCCTGAAGCAAGCCCAGGCCCCCATGATGCCGCCCCACTTTTTGATCACTTTATTGAATTAATAAAAATTTATAAGCAGGAGCAATAATATGGCTAAGCGAACAGATATCAAATCGATTTTAATCATTGGCGCTGGCCCAATTGTTATTGGTCAAGCATGTGAATTTGATTATTCAGGCGCCCAAGCCTGCAAAGCCCTGCGTGAAGAAGGTTACCGCGTTATTTTAGTCAATTCCAATCCGGCAACCATTATGACAGATCCAGAGATGGCTGATGCCACCTATATAGAACCTATTCACTGGTCAACTGTTGCCAAAATCATCGAACAAGAAAGACCTGACGCTATTTTACCAACTATGGGCGGGCAAACGGCACTAAATTGCGCTTTAGCGCTTGAAAAGCAAGGTATTTTAAAACAATTTAATGTTGAAATGATCGGTGCCACCGCTGATGCTATCGATAAAGCAGAAGATCGTAAGCGCTTTGACCAAGCGATGAAAAAAATTGGACTTGATACAGCACGTTCAGGTATTGCGCACTCATTAAAAGAGGCTTATGCCGTACTTGAACAAGTTGGCTTTCCTTGCATTATTCGTCCTTCATTTACGATGGGTGGAACTGGCGGTGGTATCGCCTATAACACCGAAGAGTTTGAAGAGATTTGCGTTCGAGGATTGGATCTTTCTCCCACCAATGAACTATTGATTGATGAATCTTTGATAGGTTGGAAAGAGTATGAAATGGAAGTTGTTCGAGACAAAAATGATAACTGTATTATTGTTTGTTCGATCGAAAATTTTGATCCAATGGGCATCCATACGGGTGACTCTATTACTGTTGCTCCGGCTCAAACCTTGACCGATAAAGAATACCAAATCATGCGTAATGCCTCGATTGCGGTACTGCGTGAAATCGGTGTCGAAACCGGCGGTTCCAATGTACAATTTTCGGTCGATCCTAAAACAGGGCGACTCATTGTTATCGAAATGAACCCACGAGTATCACGCTCATCTGCACTAGCATCAAAAGCAACTGGCTTTCCTATTGCCAAAATCGCCGCTAAGTTAGCGGTTGGTTATACGCTTGATGAACTTTCCAATGACATTACTGGCGGTAAAACACCTGCATCATTTGAGCCGTCTATCGATTATGTTGTGACAAAAATACCTCGCTTTAACTTCGAAAAATTTGCCGGATGTAATGACCGCTTAACCACCCAAATGAAATCAGTAGGTGAAGTGATGGCTATTGGTCGAACTTTTCAAGAATCATTACAAAAGGCACTACGAGGACTTGAAGTCGGTGCGTGTGGTTTTGATCCGAAAATTGAAAATTATGATGATGAAAAAAATCTCAGCAAAATACGGTATGAACTGCAAGAAGCGGGAGCTGAACGCATTTGGTATATCGCAGATGCTTTTCGAGCAGGCTTTAGTTTAGATGAAATCTTCACACTAACAAATATCGATCGCTGGTTTTTAGTGCAGATTGAAGAACTTATTCGCCTTGAAAACCAACTAAAATCACAATCATTAGCTAGCCTTAATTCAGAATCATTATGGCAACTTAAGCGTAAAGGTTTTTCAGATTTACGTATTGCTAAACTGTTGAATGTTAAAGAACAAGACGTTCGTGATCGACGAAACCAATACGATATTCATCCGGTTTATAAACGCGTTGATACTTGTGCCGCTGAGTTTGCAACCGACACCGCCTATCTTTACTCAACTTATGAGCAAGAGTGCGAAGCTAAGCCGCAATTTAGTCGTCCTAAAATCATGATATTAGGTGGTGGACCGAATCGAATTGGGCAAGGAATTGAGTTTGATTACTGTTGCGTGCATGCAGCGCTGGCGCTACGTGAAGATGGCTATGAAACCATTATGGTGAATTGCAATCCCGAAACGGTATCAACCGATTATGACACTTCAGATCGACTCTATTTTGAGCCTGTCACGCTTGAAGATGTATTAGAAATTGCTTATGTAGAAAAACCAAATGGGGTTATTGTGCAGTATGGCGGACAGACACCTTTAAAACTGGCTCGTGCGCTTGAAGCGGCTGGCGTACCGATTATTGGTACCTCACCGGATTCGATCGATAAAGCGGAAGACCGAAAACGCTTTCAAGCTATTGTTGAAAAATTAACATTAAAACAGCCCGTTAATGCTACTGTTACCGATATTGAAGATGCGGTGATTAAGGCCGAACAGATTGGTTATCCCTTAGTGGTTCGACCATCTTATGTTTTAGGTGGACGAGCAATGGAAATTGTTTATAACGAACAAGATCTACGGCGTTATTTTAAAACTGCGGTCAGTGAATCGAATAATGCACCGGTATTACTTGATCACTTCCTAGATGATGCCATTGAAGTTGATATTGATGTGATTGCCGACGGTGAACAAATTGTCATTGGTGGCATTATGGAACATATTGAACAAGCCGGCATTCACTCGGGGGATTCTGCTTGTTCATTACCAACGTATACTCTCAGTCCAGAAATTTTAGATAAATTACGCAAGCAAGCCAAACAATTAGCACAGGAACTTCATGTTAAAGGTTTGATGAACGGTCAATTTGCGATTAAAAATAATGATGTGTATCTGATCGAAATCAATCCTCGAGCCGCACGTACAGTACCATTTGTATCGAAAGCGACTGGTTTGCCCTTAGCAAAAATTGCAGCTAGAGTAATGACAGGACAATCACTTGCTGAACAACATATTACGAAAGAAATCATCCCGTCTTATTACTCAGTTAAAGAGGTGGTATTACCGTTTAATAAATTTAGCGGCGTTGACCCCATTTTAGGGCCTGAAATGCGATCCACAGGTGAAGTAATGGGAATTGGTAAAACCTTTGCCGAAGCCTTTGCTAAAGCACAGTTGGGTAGTTTATCGAATATGAAAAAATCGGGGAAAGCGCTCTTATCAGTTCGTGATCAAGATAAAACTCGCCTACTCCAAGTGGCTAAGCGACTTGTTGCGCATGGCTTTACAATTGATGCCACCATCGGCACAGCTAAAATATTGCAACAAGCCGGTATTGCTTGTCAAATCGTTAAAAAAGAAAACGAAGGTCGACCCAATATTCATGACCACATTAAAAATGGTGAATATAGTTATATTCTTAATACCACTTCGGGACGCGCAGCCATTGAAGCATCAAAAATCCTGCGTCGAAGTGCAATACAATATAAAGTACACTACGATACAACGATGAATGCAGCCTATGCCACCACCGCTGCACTCGATTGCGATCCGGCAAAAACCGTTATACCATTACAAGCACTGTACCAATAAGTTTCGGGCAAAATCAGCCTGTAAAATGATAGGGAGAGTAATATGCGATTACTGCGTTATGGTTTGAAAGGAAATGAGAAACCAGCCATCTTAGATGATAAAGATCAACTGCGCGATCTCAGTGCGGTAATTGCCGATATTGATGCACAAACATTAGCCGATAATGTGCTAACAAAAATTAGCCAAATGGATATTGATACGCTACCAATAGTTAATCGTCCTGAACGTATTGCCCCTTGTGTTGGTAAAGTCGGTAAATTTATCTGTATTGGTTTGAACTATATCGATCATGCAAAAGAAACTGGCGCGCCAATTCCTAACGAACCAGTTATTTTCAATAAATGGACCAGTGCCATTAGTGGTGCTAATGATAATATTGTATTACCCCGAGGCTCAACCCATACCGATTGGGAAGTAGAGCTAGGAATCATCATAGGCAAAGAAGGCAAATATATTCAAGAGCAAGATGCATTAACTTATATTGCTGGTTATTGCGTGGTGAATGATGTTTCTGAACGTGATTATCAAAAAAATCGTGGTGGAACTTGGGACAAAGGTAAAGGTTGCGATAGTTTTGGCCCTATTGGACCTTGGCTAGTCACCGCTGACGAAATTAAAGATCCACAAAATCTTGAATTATGGTTAGAAGTCGATGGCAAACGCTATCAACACAGTCATACCAGCAACATGATTTTTAATGTTAAACAGATCATAAGTTATGTCAGCCAGTTTATGAGTTTACAAGCCGGTGATATTATCGCAACCGGTACACCCGCTGGCGTTGGTCTTGGTATTAAACCTAAACCAATCTTTTTGAAAGCGGGACAAAAGGTTCGTTTAGGCATTGCCCAATTAGGTATTCAAGAGCATTTAATTGTCAGTGAATAATTGTGTTTATTGCAATAACGAGCTTAATACCAAATAAAAAACATTAAAGCTTTGATGTTTTTAATGCTTCTCTAACTTGCATTAAAACTTCACCCAATAAGTTTTGACCTCGCCATTTAGTCATATTAAAGCGCATCTCATCATCCATACTTAAACCTATTCCCCAAATTTTATCGTACGGACTTGCCTCTGCTAATACTTTACCTTTGGTCGATAATAAATAGGTTTTGAGCTCAGCATTTTGCGAAAACTTAGCTAAATTCCCTTTAAAAACTATCTCTTTTTTATGAATATTCCAAATATTATCATCAAAATTAGTTACCTTTTTACCCAGATTTTTCTGCATTTTGGCAGAAGACGTTGCTAAAATAGCATTAGCACAATCCAAATCTTGAAATAACATTGCCTTGGCATACATCATCCATTGTTCGGTACTGGTAAACTCAATATCATCAATAACAAAACGACAAGGATACCATTGTGACAAGTAATGATCTGGGCTAAAAAAGAAAATCATTTTCTTTTTTCCAACTGGTTTCATGTTTTAGCATCACTTTTTAAAAATAAGTTTATCGTCAAATTAACCAATAAAACCACACCATAATAATGCGTTTTATTGGCTAATTATTGATGATCGATAATTACGTTAACAATTAACTTTTTGTACTATTTATTAGCCGCAGCCATGGCTAAGATATCAGCCTCTGTCAATTTATGGGTAGGATTAGCAAACGCATAGCAAGTTGGTTTTTTGTCAATAAATACTTCAGTAGTAAATTGTAGATCGTTAATATCTTCAAAAATCCACGTCGCAAGATAATAGTGTTGTGTATCTTTCATATAATAATAAAGATGAGTACCACATACTTGACAAAATGCTCTTTCTGCCCATTGAGATGAATTATAAACACTAATGTTTTCTTGCCCTTCAACTGCTATTTGTCCATCATACATTAATGTCATAAATGGCCCCGCACCCCATTTAAGGCAAGTATGACAATGACAAGCACTAAATTGGGTATTTTTAAAAGGTACCGTTAATTTAACCTTTCCACATAAACATGATCCATGATATTGATTAGACATAATTCATCCTATTATTTAATTAATTGTGCAAATATTCTAACAATAAAAACAGATAATAAATTAAAAATGCAACTTATGTTGCGAATAAATTTCAGATTACAGGTGTATTTATGTAAAGAGATAGCCTATATTTACTTAATAATGTTTAAATATAGGACAGTTAAACCAAAAAGGTATTGCTTTATTATTTTATTACTATATTATAGCTCACCTCTTTGACGCGGGGTGGAGCAGCTTGGTAGCTCGTCGGGCTCATAACCCGAAGGTCGTTGGTTCAAATCCAGCCCCCGCAACCAATTTTCTGTCTAATCTATCTTTTCTAAGCCGATTTTGGCACTGCTAATAACGTTGATACCGCTTCACTGATTCTTCTAGCGATATAACTATTGTTCATAGTATATAAATGAATACCGTCAACATTTTGTGAAACTAAATCCACAATCTGATCGATAGCATAAGCAATACCAGCATCACGGAATGCATCAGGATGATGTTCATATTTTTCCATCATCTGTTTAAACTTCTTCGGTAGATTCACACCACACATTGAAACCATACGTTCAATTTGATTTTTATTCGTTACCGGCATAATGCCTGCTTCAATTGGTACGTTAATCCCCATATCACGCGCTTTATCTAAAAACGCATAGAAATAGTCATTATCAAAAAAGAGCTGTGAGATTAACTGATCGGTACCTGCATTCACCTTCTCTTTTAAATGAATCAGATCTTGTTTAAGGGTAGCAGCTTCAAGATGTCCCTCTGGATAGCATGCGCCAATAATATTAAAATCCCCATTTTCTTTAATGAACGATACTAATTCGCTGGCAAAACGAAAATCATTTTTGGGTTGTACATTCGGACTAATATCACCACGCAACGCTAAAACATTGTCAATACCTGCACATTTTAGCTCATGTAAAATTTTACTCATCTCAGCTTTATCAAAATTAATACCCGGTAAATGGGCAACACTTTCAATACCATAAGTGTGTTTAACTGAATGTGCAATATCAATGGTGGTTTGACCATTTAAACTACCGCCTGCTCCATATGTAACACTGATAAAATCAGGCTTAAAATAGCCAAGTTCACGTAATGTGCTATAGATAGTCTCTAATGGTGATGTTTTTTTGGGTGGAAAAACTTCAAAAGAGAACACCGTTTTTTTATTAAAAAGTAAATTTGTTTTCATCTGTTTCATCCATTCGTGTGACAACGATTGTCCTTACTGACATTTCCGCCACCAAAAAAGGTGGCGGAATCTGAGGTATAACCAAGAGACCTTACTTGGCAAACAGAGTATTAATTAAGTGTTTTTCGAACTTCTAAGGTTGCTTGAACTAAATGCTCTAAGCTTTCAACCACTTCTTTTTCACCTCGAGTTTTTAAGCCACAATCTGGATTGATCCAAAGTTTTTGCTTGTCAATTTTTGCAAGTAATTTTTCAATGGTTGTTTTAATTTCAGCAACAGGCGGAACACGTGGTGAATGGATATCATAGACACCCGGCCCAACTTCTGTTTTAAAGTTATTAGCTTTAAGTACATCAATCAATTGTAGATTTGAGCGTGAAGCTTCAAACGAAATCACATCGGCATCCATTGCATCAATATCTTTAATAATATCTGCAAATTCGCTATAACACATATGGGTATGAATTTGTGTATCGGCTTGCACTTTGCTGTGTACTAATCTAAATGATGGAATTGCCCAATCAAGGTATTCACTGTTCCAATCCGCTTTACGTAATGGTAATTTTTCTTTAAGTGCGGCCTCATCAATTTGAATGATTTTAATACCAGCAGCTTCAAGATCTAATACTTCATCACCTATGGCTAACGCAATTTGGAATACTGATTCTTTTTGTGAAATATCTTCACGTGGGAATGACCAGTTAAGAATTGTCACAGGTCCTGTCAACATACCTTTAACAGGTTTATCAGTAAGACTTTGCGCATATTTTGAATATTCAACCGTAATCGGTTTAGAACGTGAAATATCACCCCATACAATTGGTGGCTTAACACAACGAGTACCATAAGATTGAACCCATGCTTTTTCGGTAAAGACAAAGCCATTTAAGCTTTCACCAAAATACTCCACCATGTCATTACGTTCAAATTCACCGTGAACTAATACATCAATACCAATTTTTTCTTGAAGCTTGATACATTCTGCAATTTTTTGCTTATTAAACTCAGTATATTCATTCAAACAAATTTCACCTTTTTTGAATTTTGCACGATTTACGCGCACATCGGGTGTTTGTGGGAAAGAACCAATAGTCGTGGTTGGCAATAGTGGTAAATTAAAGGCTTTCTTCTGTGCTGCCTCACGTACTGAAAATTCCGGTAAACGGGTAAAATCAGACGCTTTTAACGCAGCCACTTTTTCACGTACAGAATGATTTGCCCCTTCACGTTCACGGGTAAATAATGTTTGATTTGCTTTATAAGCTGCACTATTTTCAGGATTAGCTTCTTTAAATAATTGACCTAACTCTGCGAGTTCTTGTAGTTTTTCTTGAGCAAAAGCAAAGTAAGCACGTTGTTGAATGGTTAGTTTGGTTTCATTCTGCAACGTATAAGGTACATGTAATAATGAGCATGAAGTATTAATAACGATGTTAGCCGCTTTTTGTTTAATCTTACCAAGTAAAGCTAACGTTTTTTGATAATTATTTTTCCAGATGTTTTTACCATTAACAACACCTGCAAATAACACTTTATTCGCTGGAAAACCATTAGCTTCAAGTAATGCTAGTGATTGTTTTCCTTCAACAAAATCAAGACCAATACCATCGAATGGCAGAGCAACTAACTCTTTATAACAATCACGTACATCACCAAAATAGGTTTGTAGAACCACTTTAGTCGCACCTTTGACAGATAAGATTGCTTGATAAAGCTCAGTAAATAAAGCGATATCATCGTGATTAAGATCAGTGACTAAAATTGGCTCATCAATTTGAATCCACTCTGCACCTAATGCCGTAAATTTTTGAATAATATCTTGATAAGCTTTAATAATATCAGCTTTAAAGTCAGTGATTTTTTTATTACCTAAATATTGGGCCAATTTAAAAAAGGTTAATGGACCAACTACAACGGGTTTAGTTTGAATACCGAGCGCTTTTGCTTCTTGATACTCATCAAATGGTTTGTTGCCAGCTAATTTAATTTGCACTGAATCTTCAATTTCAGGCACTAAATAATGATAATTGGTATTGAACCATTTTTTCATTGCTAAAGCTCGCACATCGCCTTTGTCACCTTGATAGCCACGCGCCATCGCAAAATAGCGATCAAGCTCAGGCAAACCTAAATCTTGATAACGTTTTGGAATCACATTAAGTAAACAAGCGGTATCTAAAACCGCATCATAAAATGAAAAGTCATTAGATGATATATAAGCAATGTTTTGTGCACGTTGTTGTTTTAAGTGCTCTGCACGAAGCGCTTTTGCTTCGTTTAATAATTCAGCTTGGGTTTTATTACCTTTAAAATAAGCTTCAGTTGCAAACTTAAGTTCACGAAGTTTACCAACACGAGGATAACCAATAACAGCAGTATTCATTTTTTGTTTCCTTTTCATCTTAATCACATTTCTTTAGTGGTTAAAAAGATAACAAAAAAAAATGTTATTGAATAATTCTACTTTTTTATTGGTTAATATAGTTTTTAACTATAACAAATTTAATTTTAGCAAAAAAAATCCCGCTATTTAGCACAATAGCGGGATTGGTTTTTTATTATTTTATCTAATTACTTACGCCATTCACCACGAATTGGTCTTGAAAAATGAGCAAGTACGGCAATCATACAAATTTCAATTGATACGCCCCAATAGATGTGACCTAAAATTTCACTCCAAAGTTCATAACGATTTAAATTCCATAACCAACCCACCGTTCCTTCTGGATCATAAGCAGGATGACGAAAACCGAGTAATGGAATTAAAAATCCATGCATGGCAACGGTAATAATAATGCCGTAAAACGCACCATACCATAAACGAATATTATTCCAAAAATAAGCGATAAAAACATACACAAAGGCAAACGCAAAACTAAATAACCAATGGTAAAGTGTCACCGCTCCAGATACTATTGCAGTTTGATAGACATAATCGAGAGAGTGAGAGTTAATACCTAGCCAGCCAAGCCATGCATCAATATGTGCTGCTGGTGGTGAAATTTCGCCAGGAACGCGAGGCGGCATATTGACTTCAGATCCCCATTTTACTAATGCACTAATAAACCCACCAATAAGTGTGGTCCAAATAATAATTTGCCGATTTGTTTTATTTCCAAACATTTAGATTAATTCCTAATATTATTGTTAATATGTTTTTAAATTATATTACACATTAATCCACGAAAAAATAAAATTTAGTTAGTTGGCAAACATTCTTCAACAAAAGAGAGAAATCTTATAAACCTGCATAAAATTAACCCACTAAAATTTAATGCAACTATTTGATAATTAATAAAATATAAATCAATCTTACAATAAGAGTGATAAGCATTTAAAAAATATATTAAAGGGATTATATTAGTTATTAATAAAAATTATTCGAATATAAAAATATGCATTGTGAGCTAAATCGAGTATTTATATACTATAGATAACTGGCTTAATGGAATGAAAGGTTATTTTTATTTGATAATGATTCTCATTATCAATATAATAAAAACATACACTTTACTGTAGAGATCTTAGTTATGTTAAAAACGTCGACAATAAGCCTTGAAGAAATCAATAATACAGTCCAAATTCCGGATCCTCAGTCTGGTTTTTTTCGAAAACTCTGGGCTTTTTCGGGACCCGGCGCATTAGTTGCTGTCGGTTATATGGATCCGGGTAACTGGATCACCTCTATACAAGGTGGCGCCCTTTATAGTTATCTGTTACTGTCAGTCATATTAATATCGAGTTTAATTGCTATGCTTTTGCAAGCGATGTGCGTCAAAATAGGCATAGTCACTGGTATGGATCTTGCTCAAGCAACAAAATCGATGGTAGGCAAAAAATTTTCTTTTTGTTTATGGATATCAACTGAACTGGCGATTATCGCTACAGAAATAGCAGAAGTGATTGGTAGCGCTGTCGCATTAAACCTTTTATTTGATATCCCGCTATTGATCGGTGTGTTATTAACAGTCTTCGATGTTGTCATTTTATTAATATTAATACGGTTTGGATTTAGAAAAATAGAAGCTATCGTATTTTGCTTAATTGCCACTATATTTATTATTTTTTCTTACGAAGTTTTACGGGCCTCGCCTCAATTTAGTGACATAATTAATGGATTTATTCCTAAAATAGATATTTTTACCCAATCCATTAAAGGCCATGACTCAGCATTAGTAATTGCACTAGGTATTGTTGGCGCAACGGTCATGCCACATAATTTATATCTACATTCATCTATTGTCCAAACCCGAAAATATAATAGAACAAAAACATCTAGCCTAAAAAATGCTATCAAATATGCAACTATTGACTCTAACATACAATTATCTTTTTCATTTATTATCAATTGTCTGTTATTAATTCTTGGCGCTTCGCTTTTTTATGGTAATGATCCTGACAATCTTGGTCGCTTTACTCAGCTTTATGACGCTTTAAAAAATCCGCAAATGGTTGGACCTGTCGCCAGTTCAATAATGGCAACATTATTTGCTGTTGCTTTACTTGCATCAGGTCAAAACGCCACAATAACAGGCACACTTACCGGACAAATAGTAATGGAGGGTTTTATTAATCTATCTATTCCTCTTTGGGCTCGTAGAATGATAAGCCGAGGTTTAGCGGTCGCCCCTGTTATTTTATGCATCTATATATGGGGTGAAAAAGAGAGCATTGTTGAAAATTTATTAATCTATACTCAAGTATTTCTCAGTATCGCCTTACCGATATCAATGGTTCCTTTATTGTTAGTCACTTCCAACAAAAAAATCATGGGCGAATTTGTTAATTGCAAATTAACTATCATATTAGGATGGTTAGCAGCTATTGCACTGGTTCTACTCAACCTACAGTTAATTTATGAAGTTATGAGTTCACTATTTTAAATAGATCACTTTAAAGCCATAAATAGACAACTATTCATGGCTTTTTATCTATTTTATCCCACTAATTAATAATCATTTACTTTTTACCAAATTGCATTATTAATAACATAAACAGCCCAAAAGCAATTAAAATAAAGCTTAGCACACATTATTGTTTAACGAATTAATTACACGTCTTTATTTCACCAAAAAACTGTATTTATTTACAGTGTTTTTACTGTTATACTGCCTACATTATAACTAGTCTTATGTATTCATTATTATGATAACGCAATTAACTATTAATAATTTTGCTATTGTTGATCAGCTACTGGTCGACTTTACCTTAGGTATGACAGCAATAACGGGTGAAACAGGTGCCGGTAAATCTATTGCTATTGATGCTTTAGGGTTGTGTTTAGGTAATCGTTCTGATGCTTCATCTATTCGCTATGGTGCAGAACGTGTTGATATTTCTGCTTGTTTTGTACTTGATGATACACCAGCCGCCTTTAATTGGCTTACTGAAAATCAACTTGATGAAGGTAATGAATGTATATTACGAAGAGTAATTAACCAAGATGGCCGTTCTAAAGCATTTATAAACGGACGAACTGTTCCTATTTCACAATTAAAAGATTTAGGGCAAATGTTAATTCAAATTCATGGACAGCATGAACATCAACGTTTGCTACGTAGTGACTATCAACAGCTTCTATTAAATCATTATATGAACGAGCCAATATTACTTGCACAAATGCAACAAGCTCACAAACAATGGAAAGTCGCTCGACAAGCTTATCAACAATATGAAACATCACGGCAAGAACGTGATGCTCATATGCAACTGTTACAATATCAACTTAAAGAGTTAAATGAGTTTTCGCCAATTGAAGGTGAATACCAACAAATAGACGAAGAATACAAACGATTATCTAATAGCGAGCAACTGATAAATCTAAGTCAACAATCAGTTATGCTATTAGACGAAGCCGATGATTACAATGTGAGCAATCTACTCAGTAGTGTCAAAAATAGCGTTCAGCAGTTAACTGAACTCGATCCGACGCTAAATAATATTTATACCATGTTAGAAGAGGCTTCCATTCAGATTAAAGAAGCAAGCTATGAACTGCGTCATTACAGTGAAAATCTAGATCTTGATCCAGCTCGGGTTATGCAACTCGAACAACGCCTATCAAAACAAATAGCGTTGGCTCGCAAACATCATGTGGCGCCTGAAGCACTACCAGAATTACACCAACAGTTATTGGCCGAATTCAAACAAATTAACCAACAAGATGAACAAAGTGAACAACTAAAAGCGGATATTAAAAAGTATCATCAAATCGCCATTGAACTTGCAGAAAAGTTACATCAAAAACGATTAACTGTAAGTAAAACCCTAGCTAAAAAAGTAACAGCATTGATGCATGAGTTATCTATGCCAAATGGACAATTAAGCATTGAAATTGCTTATGACGAAAATCGTTTAACTGAAGATGGTGCGGACTTAGTCACTTTTTTAGTGACGACAAATGCAGGGCAACAAGCACAACCTTTAGCTAAAGTAGCATCAGGCGGGGAGTTATCACGTATCGCACTTGCTATTCAGGTTTTAACTGCACAAAAAATGGAAACACCTGCGCTAATATTTGATGAAATTGACGTTGGGATTAGTGGACCGACTGCGGCTAAAGTGGGTCAATTATTAAGGCAACTTGGCGAGTCAACACAAGTGATAACTGTTACACATTTACCACAAGTCGCCGGACAGGCTAATCAACACTATTTTGTTACTAAGCAAACAAAGGGAAAACAGACTTCAACCGACATGCAAAAATTAGATAATAATGGCCGTGTAAATGAACTCGCTCGATTATTAGGCGGTGATAAAATCACTGATGCAACGTTAGCCAATGCGAAAGAGTTACTTATTATCTAACTGAATTGTGGTAATATAGCGATTTAGACTGAATTATGGGGAAAGCTTGAGCATGAATCTATCTGGTAAACATATTTTATTAGGGATTACAGGCGGTATTGCAGCTTATAAATGCCCTGATCTTGTTCGCCATTTAAAAAAAGCGGGAGCTGAAGTTCGAGTCATTCTTACTGAATCAGCAAGTCATTTTGTCACACCAATGACACTACAAGCTGTGAGTGCTAATCCTGTTTCCAGCGATCTATTTGACCCGTCGGCTGAGCTTTCAATGAGCCATATCGAACTGGCAAAATGGGCAGATATTGTATTAATTGCACCGGCAACAGCCAATATTATTGCCAAAATCGCCAATGGCATTGCTGATGATTTATTATCAACAGTGTGTTTAGCCACGCCGGCTCAAATTGCTATAGCACCAGCTATGAACCAACAAATGTATAAAGCTATAGCCACACAGCATAATTTATCGGTATTGAATGATAGAAACACCTTAATTCTTGGTCCTGATGAAGGGTTCCAAGCTTGTGGTGATATCGGCCCAGGTCGAATGCTTGAACCACACGTGATTGTCGAAAATCTCAATAGCTATTTTACCCACTCATCATTATTAGATGGGATATCAATTACTATTACTGCTGGTCCAACGGTTGAAGAAATCGATCCTGTCCGTTATATCAGTAACTACAGTTCAGGAAAAATGGGCTTTGCTATTGCTAAAGCTGCGGCAGAAATGGGCGCAAATGTTACACTTATTAGCGGCCCAGTTAATTTAGATACGCCAAAGCATGTCACACGAATCGATGTTAAAAGTGCAAATGAAATGTATAATCAAGCATTAACTGCAGCGCAAAAATCGTCTATTTTTATTGCTTGTGCAGCAGTTGCCGATTTCCGTGCGGCAACAATTGCCACTCAAAAAATAAAAAAAACGGACGATAATGAACTTGTGATTAAATTAGCTAAAAATCCAGACATTGTTGCAAGTGTTGCCGCATTAAAAAATTCAAGGCCTTTTGTTGTTGGTTTTGCCGCAGAAACCAATAATGTTGAAAAATATGCCTTAAAAAAATTAATCACCAAAAATTTAGATTTAATCTGTGCTAATGATGTTTCAGATAAAAAAATTGGTTTTAATTCCGATCAAAATGCATTAACCCTTTATTGGCAAAATGGCGAACAAAGGTTACCATTAAGTAGTAAACAACAATTAGCAAAACAATTACTTGAAGCTGTGATAACACGATACAAAGCGAGTGATAATGAAAAGAAAAATTGATATTAAAATATTAGATAAACGTTTAGGTAATGAGTTTCCACTCCCCACTTATGCAACTGAAGGATCAGCTGGTATTGATTTACGAGCCATGTTTGATAAAACAACCGAAATTAAACCCGGTGAAACCATCTTAACGCCTACCGGTTTATCCATGCATATTGCCGATCCAAATCTAGCGGCATTGGTCTTACCTCGTTCAGGTTTAGGATCTAAAAATGGGATTGTACTCGGTAATTTAGTCGGTTTAATTGATTCTGATTATCAAGGACAGCTTTTTGTTCCGGTATGGAACCGCAGCCAAACCCCTTTTATAATTGAAGCCGGTGATCGAATTGCACAATTGATTATCGTACCTGTGGTACAAGCCGAATTCAATATTGTTGATGAATTTACACTCTCAGCACGAGGGGAAGGTGGATTTGGGCATTCGGGTAAAAAATGATTGTGACCAGCAAAAATAAGAATCGTAAAGAAGACATCTTGCAAGCATTGGCAACTATGCTTGAGTCCAATGAAGGGACGCAACGCATTACCACGGCGAAATTAGCCGCCACTGTCGGTGTTTCAGAAGCAGCACTTTACCGACATTTTCCAAGCAAAACCAAAATGTTTGAAAGCTTGATTGTTTATATTGAAGATATATTGCTTTCACGCATCAATACCATTATGCAAGATGAGCCTAAAACATTCACCCGCTTACAGCTTATTTTAGCGCTGATATTAGGTTTTTCAGAAAAAAACCCTGGATTAACTAGGATTATGACTGGGCATGCGTTAATGTTTGAACAAGAACAATTACAAGAGCGAATCAGTCAATTATTTGAACGAATAGAAACTCAAATAAAACAAGTTTTGCGAGAACGAAAAATTCGCGAAGGGGTTGCATTTACTACTGATGAACGTATTTTATCTAGTCAATTATTAGCATTTTGTGAAGGGATGATGTCACGTTATTCTCGTTCAGGCTTTAAATATCTTCCTACCACCAATTTTGATACACGTTGGGCGTTACTAGCAAAACAGTTAGTTTAAATGCTATGTATGTATGACTTTTTAAACTAACTTTTTATCGCTCTCAAATAGGATTATGTGATGAATTTTGAAAATATTTTAACTCAAACTACCGCATTTATTGATAAATATGATGGCATTGTGCTTAGCTATATAGCGCATTTTTGTTTTGCCATTATTATTTTTATAATTGGTCGAGCAATTTCTAAGTTTATCAGTCGTCAATTAAAACGCATTTTAAGCAGCCGCCATGTTGATCCAACAGTGGTGAAATTTGTCAGCGCATTATCTTATTATGCCGTTATGGTCGTGACACTGGTTGCAGTTTTAGGACAGTTAGGCGTACAAACAGCCTCAATTGTCGCAGTTATCGGTGCTGCAGGTTTAGCTGTTGGTTTGGCACTGCAAGGTTCACTGTCTAACTTTGCCGCTGGCGTCATATTAATAATATTTCGTCCGTTTAAAGTGGGTGAAACCGTTGTTATCAACAGTCAAAGAGGCGTCATTGACTCTATACAGATTTTTTCAACAACGATTGTTACACCAACTAACGAACTTGTTGTTATTCCTAATAGTCAGGTAGTTAGTGCCAATATAATCAACTTTACCCGTTTACCAGAAAGACGTTTAGATTTGGTTATTAATGTGGGTTATGATTCAAATATTCAAAATGTTTACAAAGTGCTAAGACAAGCAGTAAACCAAACCAACAATATTTTGACAAATAAAGAATCAATTATTCGTTTAGATCTGTTAGATGCATCATCAATGAACTTTAATGTTTTGGTTTGGACATCAAACGAAAATTACCCGTCAGTGAGAGCAGAATTACTGGAAAATATTAAAAATCTACTAACTGAAAATGGTATTAATATTCCATATCCAACTATGGATGTGAATGTTAATTCTAACCACTAAATTTTGGTTTTGACCTACCGTCGACTATTGTCGACGGAAATCTTTTCACGCAATCAAATTTCTTGATCCATATTCAAAGCTGGTTTATCACAATCAGGGCAGCCGACCACTTTTGCTGGTACTCCAGCAACAGTTGTATGGGCTGGCACTGGCTCTAATACGACTGAACCGGCACCAATTTTTGCCCCTTTACCAATTTCGATATTACCTAAAATCGTTGAATGAGCACCAATCATGACGCCTTCTCGAATTTTTGGATGACGATCCCCATTCTCTTTACCTGTACCACCCAGTGTTACCGATTGTAAAATCGATACATCATTGTCTATGACGACAGTTTCACCAATGACAATACCTGTCGCATGATCGAACATCACACCACAGCCAATTTTTGCAGCAGGATGAATATCAACGCCAAACACAATAGCAATCTGACTTTGTAAAAATGTGGCGAGTGATTGACGATTTTGTTGCCAAAGCCAATGTCCAATACGATAAGCTTGCAACGATAAAAAGCCTTTATAATAAAGTAAAGGAGTTGAATAATAATTGGTGGCAGGATCACGCACATAAACCGCAATAATATCAGTAATAGCGGATTGAATAAGATGCGGATCAGCCTTATAAGCCTGCCGTGCAATTTCACGAATTTCAATTGCTGGCATGACTTGGGTAGCAAGTTTATTGGCTAAAATATAGCTTAATGCATTACCTAAATTTTCGTGATTAAGCAAAGTGGCATGGAAATAACTGGCTAGCATTGGTTCACTTTCTACTAATTTTGATGCTTCTTGCCTGATTGTTTGCCATAGCATATCAGGCGTAACTACTGTTTTGGTAATATTCACAACAACAACCTATAGACATTAATCATAGTGATTATCTATTGTTTCGCAAACTCATCATAGAAGCAAGCTTTGTATTTATTGATCATAAACTAAATAGCAAAATGGAAACTTCCGTTTCCATTTTATAAAGTAGATAACAATAACTATTGTGATTGAAGTCTATTTTTTCGATCATTGGTTAAGGTAAATATAGCAACAATTAAAATAAATAGCACAATACTAGCAAGCACATAAAACGTTGTTGAATAGCCAGTATTATCAAATAATTTACCCACCACCCATGACAGTGCAATCACACCAATATTAGATGAAATATTAAAGCCAACTAAATAGAGGGTTGATGATAATCTAGCATCAAAATTAGCTACAACATATTTAAATACCGCCAAAATAAACAGCGGCGTTTCAATGGCATGAAATAGTTTTATTAATGATATCAGATAAACATTATGTAGTGATGCAGATAAAGCAATTCGGCAAATCATCACGAGTGCAGCAATTAATAGTGACTTTTTAGCACCCACTTTATTAATAAAATAGGGTGCTAAGATCATACAGGCCGCCTCTAAAAAAACTTGAAAAGAGTTTAAATAACCATAAACGCGGTAACCATCTTCATTTTTTTCAAAAAAACTTGTGTAAAAATTTGGAAACAGTTGTTGATCATAAATGGTATAAAAACTATTTGTCCCAATAATAAAAAATACAAATAGCCAAAATTTTTTCATACCAAATAATGAGAAAATTTCACTTAATGTTGGAATGGTTGAGGTTTTTTCAATAACCCTATCCTTGTTTGCATCCACTGGATAACGTTTTGGCGTAAAGGTCAAATTAATAATAAAAAAGATAACAGCAACAGCAGATGCCATCCAAAAATTAATATGAGGATCGATACCAAATAAAATACCAGCAACAAACGTCGCGGCAGCATAACCAAACGATCCCCAAAAGCGAGCTGGACCAAACTCAAAACCAAATAAGCGGCTAATGCGCTCAATAAACGAATCAATTAAAGCACATCCAGAAATAAATCCGGCACTCAACACTGGTGCACCAATACAGACACCGATAATAAAATCACTTTTTAATAACGGCTCATAAACATAAATTAAAAACGGACCAATTAATATCATCACGATACTTTGAAAGGTAATAACAGCTTTGCCGATTTGTAATTTATCTTGAATGATGCCGTAAAATATCATAAAAAACATGGCAGCAGCCGAGTTTGCCGCATAAACCGTTCCAAGTTGCTCACCCGATAAGCCAATTTTACTTTTTAACCATATTGCATAAAAAGACCACCAAAGAGACCAAGCTGCATAAAAGGTAATAAGATAACCAGATGAAAACCAATAATTTCTATTTGCTATTATATTCATATTTATTACTCTTATATTGTGAAGTTTAACGTTAACATGTTAATGTTAACATTATTGTCACAATTGACAGAAAATAGATACAACCGGTTATCATAAATGATAACTCCCTCACACTTTTTATCATTTTTATTTGTGGTATCATCATTTGAAATAATTATTAGAAAAAGATTTTTTTAATGCTAAACAAAAGGATTTAATTATGGCTTCACTTAAGGATGTTGCAAAGTTGGCGTCGGTTTCGTTGATGACGGTATCACGCGCAATTAATAATCCTGAAAAATTAAATAAACAGACTTATAATCGGGTTCAAAAAGCAATTGAGCAACTTGACTATGTGCCGGACTTGTCAGCACGTAAAATTCGTGGCGATAACTCTGGCCCTCGTGCAATAGGTGTTTTAGCATTAGAAACAGCAATGACCCCTTTTTCTGTAGAATTATTACAAGCGATCGAAAAAACAGCACAACAACACGGTTGGAATACTTTTATTGTTAATCTATTTGATGATAAACAAGCTAATCATGCCATTAATACTCTGCTATCTTATCGACCTAATGGCATTATTTATACCACTATGGGACTAAGAAAAATTGAACTTCCGACAAAGTTACTCGGGAAAAACGTGGTATTAGCCAATTGCATCTGTGATAGTGAAGATCTAGCGTGTTATATTCCGGATGATTACACAGGTCAATACTACGCCATGCAACAAGTGATTAAAAAAGGCTATAAAAAACCATTATGTATTTATTTGTCAAATACCAGCTTAGCTGGTAAAACTCGCCGTAAAGGTGCCGAGCAAGCATGGTTAGACGCAGGTCGTAATTTAAATGACATTATCAGTTACCACACCACAACGGTAGAAAATAACCTTACCCAAGAATATATGATGACAGTTGATATATTAAAACAGCACTGTAACAAAAAACCAGACTTTGATGTGTTAATTTGTGGCAATGACCGTATTGCATTTGTTGCTTATCAATTTTTGTTAAGTCAAGGTTTTCATATTCCAACAGATATCGCAGTTGTAGGTTATGATAATATGGTCGGCACAGGGGAACTTTTTTATCCACCGCTAACCACCGTACAATTACCTCATTATCAGATAGGCGAACAAGCCGCATTACACATCATAAACAACCAAACTAACAAAAACGTAACCTATGTACCTGCGCCATTTTTGCAACGAGATTCATTATAAACAAAAACTGTTATCCCACTACACTAAAGTAGTGGGATGATTAGCAATTATTCATAAATTGATTTTAACTGCCAACTATCTAATCTTATAATTTTTGCTTGGCCATTTTCAGCAAATAAGTTAACGATTCGTTTAGCCGGTAATTTTGGATAAATACGACTCGATAGACTATATAAATCACCATTAACAAAAACCTCAACAGATGAAGCATCAACATAAATATGCAAATTTAACTTTTTAGTTTTAGGTAACCGAACACTGCGATATCCCTTTAATGCTAATCCTGAAAGACTACGATCAAGTACAATACGATTCGATTGCAGATCCACATACAATAGTGTGGCTTGCTTACCATCTGGCGTTGCCGCTAGCTGTAAACCGAAACGTTCAGCATTACTTTGGGTTAAATCAATATCGACATTAATCTCGCAACTAATTGATTCAATATCGGTATTTTTCAATTCATTATTGAGTGTTATTTCACTCAGGTTTTTAGGCTTTTCTCGTAATGCTTCAAGCTCTTTAATTGGACGGTTACGGACATTATTATTGCGATCTAAAACTAATTCGCGCGGAAGCGTAAAGGCGCCCATCCATTTATCTTGTTTACTTGGCATCATTGATTCCCACATATCCATCCAAGCAAAAATAATGCGCCGACCATCTTTTGCAACAAACGATTGTGGTGCATAAAAATCATGACCAAAATCCATTTCTTGAAATGGTTTAACTATCGAAAACGTTTTCCCAGGTTGCCAATCACCGACAATATAGCCTGATTGGAATCGGTTACGGTATTGATAACCTTTTGCTTTCATACCTTGCGGTGAAAACATCAAGATCCATTTATCACCAAGCGGGAAAAAATCAGGGCATTCAAGCATATAGACATTAGGATCGATATGACTAACCACCACGTGATCAAATTGCCACTTTTTAAAATCGTGAGAGCGATACAATAATATTTGTCCAACATCATTGTTATCCCTTTGCCCTACCACCATCCACCATTGACCTGCTTGTTGCCAAACTTTAGGATCACGAAAATGCATAATGCCATCTTCTGGAGTTAAAATAGTGCCATGTTTTTCAAAATGAATACCATCTTTACTTGTAGCAAGGCATTGAGTTTGACAAATGTGTTCATCATTCCCTTGACCTTGTAACCAAATATGACCGGTATAAACTAAACAAAGCTCACCATTTTTATCTATTGCCGATCCAGAAAAACAACCGCTTTTGTCAAACGCATCACCCGGTGCTAGCGCAATAGGTAATCTTTTCCATGTGACTAAATCATCACTCACCACATGCCCCCAATGCATCGGTCCCCAGTTTTCATCAAAAGGATGATGCTGATAAAAAGCATGGTACTGCCCTTTAAAATAGATAAGACCATTAGGATCGTTCATCCATCCAGACTGTGGTGCCAGATGAAAACGTGGATAGTACTGTTTATTCATTACCTTTTCTAACTGTTTAACAGCTTGATTTGCTTGATCGATTGCAGTAGACATAAACTCCCCTTTATACATTCCGCATTAAATATAATTTTCATCAATATGATGACTTTAATATAGCCACCTTTCTTATCAAGCTATATTACCCTAACTTAATTGTTAACGTTAACTTTTGATCAATTAACAGGCAAAATATGTGATAATAATCACACATTTTTAACGTTAACAATGAATTTTTTTGTAAATGCTTTAGTCTATTGTTAATGACTAATTATAAAACTTCGTTTAAGCTGACTTAACTGTTTAAATAAACCAGCCATAAAGTCACAACACTTAAACCTATTAACTTTAAATTGAGTAACAAAATGAATAAAACTAAAGTCTGGTCGCTTGGCGATGCTGTTATCGATCTTTTACCATTTGGTGATATGAATTACAAAGCCTGTGCAGGAGGAGCACCTGCAAATGTCGCTATTGGTGTAGCAAAATTGGGACTTCCTTCCGCATTTATAGGTCGTGTTGGTAATGATCCTTTTGGTCACTTTATGGAAAAAACATTTAATCAATACCACGTTGATTGCCAAAGTTTAGAAAAAGATGATAATCATAGAACCAGTACGGTGGTGGTTGATCTCGGTAATAATGGCGAAAGGAGTTTTACTTTTTTAGTGTCGCCGTCTGCCGATCAGTTTCTATCTCAGCAGGCGATTCCTGATTTTAACCAAGATATTTTGCATTTTTGCTCGCTAGCTTTAGTTGGGCAGACTTGCCGTCAAACATTAAAAACAGCGATTGAAAGGTTGAATGGTAAAAAGGGTTTAATCAGCTTTGATGTCAATTTACGCGAACAAATGTGGCATGATAAAAACGAAATGCGCACAATTATTACGCAATTTTGTCATGATGCCGACATACTAAAACTTTCTGATGAAGAGCTATTTTGGTTAACCGAATCTAACGATTGGAGTGCCGCTTTAAATAAGTTACAACAACATTATGATGCAACACTTAAATTAGTCACTAAAGGTAAAGATGGCAGTGTAGTTTTATGGCATGGTAAAACATTTTCGTTCGATTCCTATCATGTTAACAGTATTGATACAACCGGTGCAGGCGATGCTTTTGTTGCAGGATTACTCAGTAGTATTGCAACGTCCGGAATGCCAGACGATAAACTTATGTTAGAAAGCATGATGACTATTGCCAGTGCTTGCGGCGCGTTAGCGACAACTCAAAAAGGGGCGTTAACTGCACTTCCTGATAGCGCTTTTTTACAATCGTTTATTAGTGATAACCCTGCATTAACAGCAAAACAAATGGCGTAGCAACATGAGCGAAAAAGAGAAAATGCTAGCAGGTATGCTCTATAACCCAGAGATCGATTTACTGGCTAACGAAAGGCTTTATGCACAAGATCTTTGTTTTCAAATAAACCAATTATCGCCACTAGCCAAACAGCAACGACAACAGTTATTCCAAATCCTATTAGGCAAAACTGGGCAACAGTTTACTATCATGCCTGGTTTTCAATGTGATTATGGCTACAATATTGAAATTGGCGAAAATTTTTTTGCTAATTTCAATTGCATTATGTTAGATGCGGCTAAAATTACTTTTGGCGATAATGTACTGGTTGCACCCAATTGTGGATTTTATACCTCAGGACACCCATTAAATAGTCAAATTCGCAATAGCGGACATGAATTTGCAAAACCAATTACAATCGGCAATAACGTTTGGATCGGCGGCAATGTGATTGTATTACCTAATGTGACCATTGGCGATAACGCCGTTATTGCAGCTGGTAGCATAGTTGATCGTGATATACCAAGTAATGTCATTGCGATGGGCACACCTTGCCGCGTCTATAAAACACAGCTATAACACTTAAGTTATAGCTTACTACACTGTTGTCGAGCCCACTTATCAATTACTAACACATCCTCGATAGTCTTGGGTTCGGGTAAATTGAGTTTATCTAAGGTTGCCGCAACTTGATTTGCAATATCCATAAAACCGATTTTGCGTTGTAAAAAAGCCTCGACAGCGATTTCATTGGCGGCATTTAAAGCCGTCGTTGCCGCTTGCCCTTGATTAAAAGCATCTATCGCTAATTTTAAGCAAGGATAGCGATTAAAATCGGGGGCAGTAAACGTCAATGCCGAAACTTTTGTAAAATCTAAGGGTGGTACAGTTGACAAAATACGCTGTGGATATGACATAGCATAGGCAATAGGTGTACACATATCCGGTACTCCTAGTTCAGCGATGACACTACCATCTTGGTAACGTACCATAGAGTGAATAATCGATTGAGGATGAATAATAATTTCCATTTCATCGAAACTGGCATTAAATAGCCATCTGGCTTCAATATACTCTAAGCCTTTATTCATCATCGTTGCTGAATCAACTGAAATCTTTTTTCCCATTGACCAATTAGGATGCGCAACCGCCTGCTCGGGTGTAACTGAAATGAGCGAGTTTAAAGGTAAATCTCGAAATGGACCACCCGAGCCGGTTAGTACTATTTTAGTTATGCCATAATCGGCTAAATGAGCAAAGCCTAATTGTTCTTGAACGGCACAGGGTAAACTTTGAAAAATAGCATTATGCTCACTATCGACCGGTAGTAACTGTGAGCCATATTGCTTCACCGCTTGCATAAATAAATGACCACAAGTCACTAATGACTCTTTATTTGCCAGTAATATACGCTTACCTTTTTTAATAGCAGCAAGGGTCGGTTTTAATCCAGCCGCGCCGACAATAGCCGCCATAACGTAATCGACTTCCGGTAATTGAGCTAAGTCACAGATAGCTTGTTCACCACTCGATACCTCAATATCTAAATTCAGATTTAGCAAATTAGCCTTAAGCGCTATGGCAGCTTGCTCATCAGCCATAGCCACGTATTTAGGTTTAAATTCTTGGCACTGTTCGGTCATTTTGCTGACATTTTTACCGCCGACTAAGGCATAAGCTTTAAATTGTGACCAATTTTGCCGAATAACGGCCAACGTACTACAGCCAATTGACCCTGTTGAACCTAAAATTGTAATATTTTTCATCATCAATAAATTAAACCGATATTATTATCGTTAAAAAAAGTAAGGTACTGAGCGCTTGGCGCTTTATCCGTAATCACTTGATAGAACTGATTAAGTTCAGCAATAAAAGCCGGCTTAACCTGATTAAACTTGGTATGATCAGCAATTAAAATATTCTGACAAGACTTATTTAAGGCTTGATGCTTCATACTCAGTTCATCAAAATCATAACAAGTAACACCTTGTATAAGATCTATACCTGCAGCCGAAATAAAAGCTTTATTAGGGCATATAAAATCTAATTGATTATGTGGACTAATACTGGTAAAGATGGCATTGTTAAGCTGATAATGCCCACCGCATAAAATAATTTTGCATTTCGGTTTATGTTGTAACGCTAAAAAGGCATTAAGCGAATAACAAATTGCAGTGAAGGATATATCCTCATGAATTGCATCGATAATAAAGGGGATGGTAGTACCACAATCAAAAAAAAGAGTATCGTTTTCGTTAACTAGTTGACTAACAAGCTTACCTATGTAACGTTTTTCTTCTACCTGTTTATCTTGCTGATCGCTAACAAAGTATTGGGTAATTTGATTTTGGGACTGATTAACAATATAACCGCCTAATACCGTTAAAGGTGAAGGTTGATTGTTAATATCACGCCGAATCGTCATTTCAGATACAGCTAACATTTGAGCCGCTTCTTTTAAATGAATTTTATCGGTCGATTTTAGGTACTCAATAAGTGCGTTAACTCTTTTTTGAGGTTGTGTTTCCATTGCCATTCCATTAAATAGCAATAAGCTACTTTGCAGTAGCTTATGAAAGGATCAATTAATAGTTGCTTGATGAGGTAGAATTGCCTGAAACAATTGCAATGCCTGCACTAGCGCCTAACCGTGTAGCACCAGCTTGAACCATTTTCTCAGCAGTTTGCCGATCGCGAATACCACCTGATGCTTTAACACCCATTTTATCACCAACGGTGTCTCGCATCAATTTGACATCTTCAGCCGTTGCGCCTGATGTACTAAATCCTGTAGAAGTTTTAACAAAAGCAACGCCAATTTCCTTGCAAATTGTACAAACTTTTACGATTTCATCTTTAGTTAATAAACAAGTTTCTAAAATTACTTTCAATGGCACTGAATTACATGCTTTAAAGACCGCATCGATATCTTTTTTAACGGCATCCCAATCATTGCTTTTTAGCCAACCAACATTGATAACCATATCAATTTCTTGCGCACCTGCTTTAACCGCCATTTCAGTTTCAAATGCTTTTGCAGAAGTTAACATCGCACCAAGAGGAAAACCAACAACCGAGCAAACTTTGACGTCACTACCTTTTAATAAGCTAGCGGCTAAAGGTACATAACCAGAATTCACACACACGGAATAAAAATGGTACTGCTTTGCTTCATCACAGAGTTTACGTATTTGATCTTCTGTGGCATTCATTGCAAGTAGAGTATGATCAATATACTTTGCATAATCCATAAGCTTTCCTTTAATTATTGTTAATGATGTCTAGTAAATATTGTTAGTCATTTATAAATGTTAGTAAATGTTATAAAAACAACAAATATAGCCCTATAATGTTATTTTCATCACATTATATACTTAAATTATGATAATTAGAAACAAAACTAATCACACAATATAGACAATTTAAGCCAATAATTACTAAATAAAACCTCAGTTATAATTAACCGTTTTTAAGCTTGGTAACATCAATATCAACCAGTCGTGTTTACAGTCGCTCATCCATTTGATCGAAGATCAATGATAAATCATGCCTAAAACTCTTTTCTATTTAGGATTAGTACTTTTACCATGATTAGCACTCAAATTAACTTTTTTCCGAATTTACGGTTAATTAGGCATAATACTGAACTACCTATAATGGATTGGAATCATTAACCTGCTTTTGCGATGCTGACGGTGAATAGGAATTATCACTGCATCCAACAAATAAAATAATAAAACAGTAACTATCCATTTTTATGAAACATTAATTGAAAAAACCGATCTTAAGAAGCAAATTATTTACATAAAAAAAAGCCTAGTTGTTATAACTAGGCTTATAAACTCACAAATTAAAATTCCATTAACTCTTTTTCTTTATCGGCGAGTACCGAATCTAATTTTTTAATCGCCGCATCGGTAGCTTTTTGAATCAAATCTTGTGATTTACGTTCATCATCTTCTGAAATTTCTTTATCTTTTAACAGTGCTTTAATCTGATCATTGGCATCACGACGAATATTACGAATAGACACGCGACCTTGTTCAGCTTCATTACGCACGATTTTTGTTAAATCACGACGGCGTTCTTCAGTTAATGGTGGCAGAGGCACTCGAATTACTGTACCTGCTGATGCGGGATTAAGTCCTAAGTCTGAAGTTAAAATTGCTTTTTCAATTATTGGTGTTAATGATTTATCAAATACTGTAATAGCAAGGGTTCTTGCATCTTCTGCAACCACGTTCGCTAATTGACGTAGTGGTGTTGGACTGCCGTAATATTCAACCATAATACCATCTAATAAGCTTGGTGATGCACGGCCTGTTCTCACTTTAGAAATATGAGTTTGAAACGCATCAATACTTTTTTCCATGCGCGATTGCGCTTCTTTTTGAATCTCATTTAGCATAATAAAAACCTTATTTAAAATAACAAAGACTAACAGCTAACTGTTGCCTGATTATTAATTAATGTTCCTTCTGGTTCACCTAAAATGACACGGCGTAATGCACCAGGTTTATTCATATTAAACACACAAATAGGTAAATTGTGATCACGCGCTAATGTAAATGCGGCAAGATCCATAACTTTTAGTTCATCATCTAATACTTTTTCATAATTTAATGTTTTATAAAGCGTTGCATTTGGATCTTTAACAGGATCAGCAGAATATACACCATCAACTTTAGTCGCTTTTAGAACCACATCTGCTTCAATTTCGATACCACGTAAACAAGCAGCAGAATCGGTTGTAAAAAACGGATTACCTGTACCTGCTGAAAGGATAACCACCTTACCATGACGAAGTAAGCTAATTGCTTCAGTCCAACGATAATCATCACACACACCATTTAAAGGTATAGCAGACATTAAACGCGCATTAACTTCTATTCGATGCAGAGCATCACGCATTGCAAGACCATTCATTACCGTTGCTAGCATCCCCATGTGATCGCCAACTACTCGATTCATACCTGCTTTAGCAAGACCTGCACCACGAAATAGGTTACCGCCCCCAATAACAACAGCCACTTGAACATTCATTTCGATTAGTTCTTTTATTTCTTGTGCCATACGGTCAAGAACGGTGGGATCAATACCAAAACCTTCATCGCCTTGTAGTGCTTCACCACTGAGTTTTAGAAGAATACGTTTATAGAAAGGGGTTACCATATGAAGTCTCACTATTTCGTTATTTAATTACCTGACAAACTAGGTTAGCTAGCGGGTAATAATTTTAAAATATTTTGTAGATAAACAAAACCGCCTTTACGGCGGTTTTTATAAAACAATTAAGATTGTTTCGACATCGCAGCAACTTCGGCTGCAAAATCAACTTCGACTTTTTCGATACCTTCACCCACTTCAAAGCGGATAAATGTCGCAACTGTCGCTTTTTTCTCAGCAAGTAGATCACCTACAGTTTTACTTGGATCCATTACAAATGGTTGACCAGTAAGCGATACTTCACCCGTGAATTTACGCATACGGCCTTCAACCATTTTTTCAGCGATTTCACGTGGTTTACCTGATTGCATTGCAATATCGATTTGAATATTGCGTTCATGTTCAACCACATCAGCCGGAACATCACTTGGATTAACATATTCAGGTTTACTTGCAGCAATGTGCATAGCGATATGTTTAACTAATTCTTCATCACAGCCACTGTTAGCTGCAACTAAAACACCGATACGAGCACCATGTTGGTAACTACCAACCACATCACCAGCGATTGCTTGAACACGACGAATACCAATGTTTTCACCGATTTTAGCAACTAACGCTGTTCGCTCTTCTTCAAATTTAGCTTGTAAAGCAGCAAGATCAGTAATGTGATCATTTAATGCAGCTGTTGCTACTTTTTCGCTGAATGCGATAAAACCAGCATCTTTTGCAACAAAGTCTGTTTCACAGTTGATTTCTAAAATAATACCTGATTTTTTATCAGCAGAAATTTTAGAAATAATTACACCTTCAGCAGCAACACGGCCAGCTTTTTTAGCCGCTTTTGCTTGACCTGATTTACGCATATTGTCGATAGCAAGATCAATATCACCATTCGCTTCAACTAATGCTTTTTTACATTCCATCATGCCTGCGCCTGTTCTTTCACGCAGTTCTTTTACCATAGAAGCGGTAACTTCAGCCATTTTTTAATCCTCTATTTAACCATTGTGATGATTTTCATTAGAATGGGTCGATAGTGATTATCGACCCTGAAAATATTTGAGTTTATTACTCAGCTGCTGGCGCTTCTTCAACAAAGCTTTCTTCAGATACTGGAGATTGGTTTTGTTCACGACCAGAACGTACTGCATCAGCAACCGCATTTGCATATAATTGAATAGCACGAATTGCGTCATCATTACCTGGAACAATATAATCAATACCATCTGGATCTGAGTTTGTATCAACAACAGCAATGACTGGAATACCTAAATTGTTAGCTTCTTTGATTGCGATATGTTCATGGTCTGCACCAATAACAAAAATCACATCGGGTAAGCCACCCATATTTTTAATTCCACCCAAGCTATTTTCTAATTTAGCCATTTCGCGAGCACGCATTAGTGCTTCTTTTTTGGTTAATTTGTCAAATGTACCATCACTAGCTTGTGTTTCTAAATCTTTTAAACGTTTGATTGATTGACGTACTGTTTTCCAGTTAGTCAACATACCACCTAACCAACGGTGATTTACGTAGTATTGCCCACAGCTTTCTGCTGCTTGTTTAATCGCTTCGCTAGCTGCACGCTTTGTACCAACAAATAAAATTTTACCTTTACGAGCGGCAATCTTGTTTAATTCAGCTAACGCTTCGTTGAATAAAGGAACTGTTTTTTCAAGATTGATGATGTGAACTTTATTACGAGCACCAAAAATAAATGGTTTCATTTTTGGGTTCCAATAACGAGTTTGGTGTCCAAAATGTACACCCGCTTGTAACATATCGCGCATTGATACTGTAGTCATGATTTCCTCATTTTGACGTTGGGGTTATGCCTCCACATATCCGCTTTATCCGACCTTATGACTTAAAGTAAAAGGCACCCCGGCAAAGAGTAATGATATGTGTGTGTTATAACGTTAATTAAATTTTAAAATTTTTGCTTTACCTCACAAGGATTTTTTGAAAAATGAATGTGAAGAGTTGCGCGCGTTTTATACCATATTTAGATAAGGTTTGCTAGCGTTATTTCTATAAAAATAGCAACAATAGTGTTATGCATTAAAAAGAAAGTAACCTCAAAAAATAAAAATTTGAATAAATTTCGTGAACTTACTAAGTATTTTTTTAATCCACAAATATAAACGCTAGCTTTATTAATACTGTGTATTTACACGTTAAAAATTAGCTTTACTGTCATCTTGTTAGCTTATGTCATTAGTCTTCATTCACTTTTTAATTATGCTTCTATTCTAATCGTATTAAGAATATACAATATCAACCGATAAAAAGATGTTATAATGAGTTAAAAGAGATATTACTAAGAGTAAGTTATATTAAAAAGCTTTTGTATCCTCATGCGTTAAAGATAAATTACCGTTATTTGCCGATTGTAGTGATTAAAAATTACGTGTAACAAATGATTTTTATCCCGACTTTAGCCACGCATAAAATAGTTAATATTTAGGCTAAACCGGCCAAAATTACTTTAGAAAAACGAGAGCTTATAGTAGATGAGCTAGATGTAACATCAATAGTTGCTGATCTTAAAAGTTTTAATGCGTTACATCTGGTAGATTTTTATACCGTTTGACATCGTAACGCTCTTCTTTTCAAAACGTTGTTGGAAAGATAATTTTATAAGACCAAACAGTTATCTTTTTAAAAGCGATGAGTAATAAACAGGCAATGCTCGTAAATCAAGCAAGATAGAATAAATATTGTCGCGTGACTAACAAAGTAATAAGCGCTGTAAGAACGTTACCTTTGTGCTGTGAATAAGTTGACAAATTGTTTTATGTTATAAAAAACCATTCAATAAGTTTTGACTTATTAAATGGTTTAATAAAATTTAGTTAGATACTTAGTTAAATATTTGATTGAATTTTAAACAAATCCAATCCCATACCGATCCAAAGAATCCTGTTTCTTCAACATCTTGTAATGCAACTAATGGTTGTTCATTAATAATTTTGCCATCTAATAAAAACTGCATTTTACCTACACTGGTCCCTTTAGTAATAGGTGCGTAAATATAATCATCAATAATATATTGTACTTGTACATCAGCCGAACGCCCTTTTGGCACAGTAACATAAGCACCTTCAATTGCACCCAACTGAATTTTATTTTGATCGCCATACCAAATAGATTCTGTTGTTAATGGCGTACCTGCTTTGACTGGATTAGCTGTTTCGAAGAAACGAAATCCCCAAACTAATAACTTTTTACTCTCTTCTTCACGTCCTTTAAACGTGCGTCCACCTAATACAGCAGAAATTAAACGCGTATTACCATCAACAGCTGAGGCAACTAAATTATAACCAGCAGCATTGGTATGCCCAGTTTTAATACCATCAACATTTAAAGTGGTATCCCAAAGTAAACCATTTCGGTTTAATTGTGGTTTAGATAATGTGTAAGTAAACTCTTTTTCTTTATAAATAGCGTACTCGGAAGGTAAATCATGGATTAATGCTTTTCCTAAAAATGCCATATCTTTTGCTGTTGTATATTGCCCGGGTGCATCTAAGCCATGTACAGTTTCAAAATGCGTATGCTCTAAACCTATTTTTTTCGCATATTCATTCATTAAATTAACAAAAGCACCTTGGCTACCTGCAATATGTTCAGCCATTGCGATACAGGCATCATTACCAGATTGGATGATTATTCCTTTATTTAAATCAGAAACCGAAACCGTTTTACCCACTTCTAAAAACATCAATGATGAGCCTTTTAAAATAGGATTTCCTGTTGCCCAAGCATCTTTACTCACTACAACCATATCATCATTTTTAATACGCCCTGATTGTAATGCTTGGCCAACTACATAGCTGGTCATCATTTTCGTTAAACTTGCTGGATCGCGTTGTTGTTCAGCATTATATTGCGCTAAAATTTCACCAGATTTAGCATCAATTAAAATATAAGATTCAGCATCTAATTGAGGAATAGCAGGAATAGGAAAAGCCATTTCAGCTGATGCCGAAGAACAAATTGCAAGCGCTAACAAAGCAAAAGATAATTTAAATTTCTTTTTCATTTAATTCAATTCCGTTAAATATTTTTAGATAACATGTATCGATGAGTGTGAATAGACATCATAATGCCAAAACTTGCCATTAATACGACTAAGGAAGAGCCACCATAACTTATTAGCGGTAATGGTACACCAACTACCGGTAAGATTCCACTAACCATACCGATATTAATAAAGACATAAACAAAAAACACTAAAATTAAACCACCTGAGAGTATACGACCAAATGTGGTTTGAGCTTGCGCCGCAATAACTAATCCACGGATAATTAAGCATAAAAATAACACTAATAGTATTATCGTGCCGATAAAACCAAACTCTTCAGCAATAACGGAAAAAATAAAGTCAGTATGTCTTTCCGGTAAAAATTCTAACTGAGATTGCGTGCCTTCAAGCCAGCCTTTACCCCAGATCCCGCCAGAGCCGATAGCGGTTTTAGATTGAATAATATGATAACCTGCACCACTAGGATCGAGTTCAGGATTAAATAACATTAATACTCGAAGTCGCTGATAATCATGCATAAGAAAAAACCACATTATCGGTAAAAATATCGCAATTAAAATAATAGCAATAAAAATAAATCGCCAATTGATGCCAGCTAAAAATATGATAAAAATACCTGACATAACAATTAAAATTGCAGTACCTAAATCTGGCTGCATAGCAACAAGTAAAGCAGGAACAGCAATAATAATTAAAGTTTGAAAGGTATTTTTTAATGGTGGTGGACAACCATCACGATGAATAAATTTAGCGACCATTAATGGGACAGCTATCTTAGCAATTTCAGAGGGTTGAAAGCGTAAAATACCTAAATCCAACCATCGCTGCGCACCTTTACTTACATAACCAAAAATATCGACCAATAACAACATCAATATACAGAACAAATATAAATATGGCGCCCATTTTTCAAAGGTTCTAGGCGAAAATTGCGCAATTGCAATCATGACAACATAACCAAGTAAAATTTGAATTACCCGTTTTTGCATCATATCAAAATCTTGACCAGTAGCACTCCAAAGAATATAAAGGCTATAGCCAAGTAATAGTGTAATAAATAAAAAAAATAGTGGATCGATATGGATTTTTTGCCAAAAAGTTTTTTTAATATTATTCATAATTAATCTTCATGCCCTGCATGTGATGGAGTTTCATCTAATTCCGTTGAATTATCGCCTAATAGATAGTAATCCAATATTTTTCGCGCGACGGCTCCGCCATTTGAGCTACCACCACCACCATTTTCAAGCACAATGGCTAACGCAATAGTTGGTTTATCAAAAGGAGCATAAGCAACAAATAACGCATGATCACGTAAGTGTTCAGGAATTTTATGGGCATTATAAACTTCATCTTCTTTTAAACCATAAACTTGTGCAGTGCCCGATTTACCGGCTGCTTGGTATTTTGCATCAGCATAAACTTTTCGAGCTGTTCCTCGTGCACCAAACATTACCCGATGCATGCCTTCTTTAGCTAATGCCCAGTAATTGGGATTAACATCAACTAAGCTATTAGTTTCAATATAATTTTGTTGATTAACTGCAGGTGGATTCGAATTGGTATTTAAAATATCGCTCTTTTTATATAATAAAAAATGTGGCGTATAAGTTTTACCATTATTAATCAAAATAGTAAGTGCTTTTGCTAACTGTATAGGTGTTGCTGTCCAATAACCTTGGCCAATCCCTACCGGAATGGTGTCACCTTGTAACCAAGCTTTTTTATAACGTTGCATTTTCCATTCACGACTAGGCATAACGGCTTTATTTTCTTCATTTGGTGAAATATCAATACCGGTTCTTTCACCATAACCGAATTTAGTCATCCATTGATGTAAACGATCGATACCCATATCATAAGCAACTTGATAAAAATAGGTATCAACTGATTCTTCAATTGCTCTTAACACATCAACGCGCCCATGTCCCCATTTTAACCAGTCTCGATATCGTCTATCGGTACCAGGTAGTTGCCACCAACCCGGATCATTAATAGTCGATTTGGGTGTGACAACACCTTCACTTAAAGCGGCAATGGCAATATAGGGTTTTACTGTTGAAGCAGGCGGATAAGAGCCAAGTAATGCTCGGTTATAAAGAGGTTTATTAGGATCATTGAGTAATTCGCTATATTTAGCATTCGATATTCCACCAACAAACGGATTAGAATCGTAACTCGGACTTGAAACCAATGCTAAAATTTCACCATTATTAGGATCAATAGCAACCACTGCTGCTTTTCGGCCAGCAAGTAACTGTTCGATATAAAGTTGTAATTTAAGATTGATAGACAGGTAAATATCTTCACCAGCTTGTGGTGGATGCTGATTAAGTTGACGAACAATGCGCCCTCGGCTATTAACTTCAACTTTTTCATATCCTGGGGTACCATGTAATACATCTTCGTAGTATTTTTCGATACCCATTTTACCTATATTAAAGGTTGCCACATAATCACTGGTTTTATTTTCATCATCTAAACGTTGTTTATCAGCAGTATTAATTTTTGAAATATAACCAATAATATGCGTTAATGATGCGCCAAATGGATAATAGCGATGCTGTATACCCACAATTGAAACATAAGGGAAACGATGTTGATCAACAACAAAACGCGCAATTTGCTTTTGAGTTAAATTGTCCTTAAGTGGCACCGGTCGATGAGCTTTATAATTACGGCGTTCTTTTTGAAAATTTTCAATATCTTCGTCAGTCAAATTAACAATATTTTTTAATTCATTAAATTGCTCATTAAGATTTTTGATTTTATCAGGAATAATATTGAGTTGATAAGTTATATTGTTAATGGCTAAGGGTGTGCCATTGCGATCATAAATCATTCCACGGCTAGGTGGAATGGGAATAATTTCGATACGATTATTATTCGATTTTGTACTGTAATAACTAAAATTAGAAATCTGCAAATCAGCTAAATTACCGAGTAAAACCGATATTAATAATAAGATAATAACAAAAGCAAATAACACTCGCCGCAAAAACAGGTTTGTTTCTGCCGAGTGATCTCGAATATTGCTTCTCTTTTTTTTACTTGAGATAGGGATAATATGACTCCTCTAAATACTTCTTTCGCCAGATTGATGCTTATGTTGTTCTTCCCAATTTTCATAAGCATTGACGATTCTTGCAACCACAGGATGACGAACAACATCTTCACTATTAAAAAAATTGAAGCTAATTTCGTCAACTTGGCTTAATACTTCAATTGCATGACGTAATCCAGATTTTTGATGGCGAGGTAAATCAATTTGCGTGATATCACCAGTAATGACTGCTTTAGAATTAAAACCAATACGGGTTAAAAACATTTTCATTTGTTCAATAGTCGTATTTTGGCTTTCATCCAAAATAATAAATGCGTCATTAAGAGTACGTCCACGCATATAAGCTAGAGGCGCAACTTCAATAACACTTTTTTCAATGAGTTTTTCAACCTTTTCAAAACCTAACATTTCAAATAAAGCATCATAAAGAGGACGTAAGTAAGGATCCACTTTTTGACTTAAATCGCCGGGTAAAAACCCCAGTTTTTCACCGGCTTCAACCGCAGGGCGAGTTAATACAATTCGACGAATTTGTTGCTTTTCCAAAGCATCAACCGCTGCGGCTACCGCTAAATAGGTTTTACCTGTTCCTGCCGGACCAATACCAAACGAGATATCATAATCTAACACATGCGCAATATATTGCGCTTGATTTGCTGTTCTGGGTTTGATTACACCACGCTTAGTTTTTATCATAACAAGCTTACCTGCTTGATAATCAACATAAGCAGGTAAGTGTTCACTTGCTTTTTCAAGTGCCCCAGATTCTTTGATAGCTAAATGAATCTGTTCTGGTTCAATATCAACTATTTTATTTTTTAATTTAGTTTGCTTATAAAGTACTTTTAAAATATCGTTGGCCGCAGTAACACAAATAGGATCACCGGTAATTGAAAATAGATTACCACGATGGTTAATTTCAATACCCAATCGACGCTCTAATTGTTTTATATTGTCATTATAAGGACCACAAAGACTATTTAACCGCTGATTATCAGCCGGCTCAAGTAAAGTTTCACAAGTCAAAATATTCAATGATAAGTCCTCTAATAATTAAAATTAACTGCCAATGCGTTATTGATATAATATTTAATATTTTAACGCATTAAAAAGTGCACAGCATAGTGATAACACTTCACGATATTTTCTTATAGTTATGGATGATAAATACCCACTCCTAAATCATTTTCTTTACGCGTTCGTGAAATTACTGACATTGGCGATTGATTGACTCGTAAATCCATTTCATCTTCAGTACGAACCACTCTTCCTCGTAAAGAATTAGGATAAATATCAGTTATTTCTACATCAACAAATTTTCCAATCATATCTGGTAGACCTTCAAAATTAACAATACGATTATTTTCAGTACGTCCTGTTAATTCCATTAAGTTTTTCTTCGAAGGTCCTTCAACCAAAATACGTTGCACAGTATTTAACATGCGGCGACTAAATTGCATCGCTTGTTGATTAATGCGCTCTTGCAATATATATAAACGCTGTTTTTTCTCGTCTTCTGTGACGTTATCTTCCATTTCGGCTGCTGGCGTACCTGGTCGTGCTGAATAGACAAAGCTATAACTTAAATCAAAATTCACATCAGCAATGAGTTTCATGGTTTGTTCAAAATCTTCTTGGGTTTCACCAGGGAATCCAACAATAAAGTCTGAACTAATTTGAATGTCAGGACGAACTTTGCGTAATTTACGAATAATTGATTTATATTCAATAGCGGTATGTGTGCGTTTCATCAGATTTAACACACGATCTGAACCACTTTGTACCGGCAAATGTAAAAAGTTAACTAATTCTGGCGTATCACGATAAACATCGATAATATCATCAGTAAATTCAATTGGATGACTGGTTGTAAAACGAATACGATCAATACCATCAATAGCCGCAACTAAGCGTAGTAGTTCAGCAAAAGAACAGATATCACCATCAAATGTTGGACCGCGGTAAGCATTTACATTTTGACCGAGTAAATTGACTTCACGAACGCCTTGTTCAGCAAGTTGAGCTATTTCATAAATAACATCATCACATGGCCTACTGACTTCTTCACCTCGAGTATAAGGTACCACACAGTAAGTACAATATTTATTACATCCTTCCATAATCGATACAAAAGCTGTTGGCCCTTCACTGCGCGGCTCTGGCAAACGGTCAAATTTTTCAATTTCAGGAAAGCTGACATCAACAACATGATTACCTTTACCACTACGAACTTGCTCAATCATTTCAGGCAGACGATGGAAAGTTTGTGGTCCGAAAATAATATCAACAAATGGTGCGCGTTTACGAATATGTGCGCCTTCTTGTGAAGCAACACAACCACCTACCCCAATAATAATATTTGGATTATGTTGTTTTAAGTTTTTCCAACGACCTAATTGATGGAATACTTTTTCTTGGGCTTTTTCACGAATAGAGCAAGTATTGAGTAATAAAATATCTGCTTCTTCTGCATTTTCTGTTAAAGTTAAACCGTGGGTGGATTCAAGGAGATCTGCCATTTTAGTTGAATCATATTCATTCATTTGGCAGCCCCAAGTTTTGATATGTAGTTTTTTGCTCATCAATAACTCAGCTATATTTAATTGTTAAAATGAAAACGGGTTTAAATCCGCGATTTTAGCGTGCCATATTGTAATCCTTTGTAATAGTAGGGTCTATAATAAAAATGAAAAATAACAAAACAAAGTAACGTATTGGATTTTTTTATTGAATATAGCAATATGTTAGAAAAAATTTAACAGTAAAAAATAGGCTATTTTGCTAACTAAAAACATTACCAATCAATTTACTATTTAGCGTTTAGTCAAAATTTATCGTAAAGATAATTTTGCTATAACTGATTTATTAATAACGTAATTTTTAATTTTTCTAGTCGTGTAAAATAAGTAGGTAAACTGAAAAATGCATGATAACGCCAATTTGATTACTTCCTATTTTCATCAAAAATATAAATTTCATTATTTAAAAGTTTTAACAGACAGCACCAACAGAACCAAATTGATTAAACCTGAGTTAAATATAATCCTAACCTGAATAAAAAATATCAAGGCCGCGGCTATAACATAATCAATTGATAACTTATCACATAAAAAAGCTAATTAAAGATGAGAATCATTCTTTTTAATATCAATATATTTTATGCTATTATTCACGATCAATTTATTTAGAAAATAATGTGTTTAGATATGTCAAAAACATTTAGTCCAACAAAACGCCTACTCATTAAAGGTATTATTGCGACATGTTTATTATCTGTCACAAAAGTAGGTTTTGCAGCAAACTTAGCTCAGGTCATAGCTGTTAGAGTTTGGCCTTCATCGACCTATACTCGAATAACATTAGAATCGAATGTAAATTTAAAATTCAAACACACTTTATTGACCAATCCAGACAGACTTGCCATTGATATTGAGAATATTAATTTAGATGCTACTTTAAAAAAGATTTCATCTAAAGTATTACCTCGAGATCCCTATATCAAATCAATAAGTGTTGCCCAACTTGATTCAAAAAAAGTTCGAATCATGATCAATTTGAAGCAAGGTATTCAACCCAATACCTTTAGCTTATCGCCTGTAGCTGAATTTAAACATCGTTTAGTCATCGATCTTTATCCATCTAAACCTTCATCAGCAACAGATGATGATCCTTTGCTTGCATTATTAGAAGAGTATAAAAAAGGCGATCTTAATAAAAAACAATCTCAGATCAAAACAACAGCCAATAAAAGCAAAAACGCACCTATTATTGTTGTTCTCGATCCTGGACATGGAGGTGAAGATCCTGGTGCTATTGGTAATAATAAGACGCGTGAAAAAGATGTCGTATTACAAATTGCCCGTCGAGCTTACAGTTCTTTGAAAAAAGAACCTAATATAAAAGTCTACATGACTCGTAATGAGGATGTCTTTATACCATTAAAAGTAAGAGTAGCCAAAGCTCGATCATTACACGCTGATATTTTTATTTCTATTCATGCCGATGCCTTTGCCAGCCCATCAGTAAAAGGATCGTCAGTATTTGCCTTATCCACACGCGGCGCAAGTAGCTCAGCAGCTAGCTATTTAGCACAAACACAAAATGAAGCCGACCAAATAGGTGGCGTTAGCCGTAGTGGTGATAAATATTTAGATAATACCATTTTGGATTTAGTACAAAAAACCACACTGAGCAATGGTATATTACTCGGCAATGCAATTTTAAATCGAATGAAAAGTGTCAATAAATTACATAAACCGTCACTTGAAAAAGCCGGATTTGCTGTATTAAAAGCACCGGATATTCCTTCGGTTTTAGTCGAAACTGCTTTTATTAGTAATGCTACAGAAGAACAAAAATTAAAAACAGCTTCGTTCCAAAATCAAGTATCTAAAGCAATCGTAGATGGGATTAAAGATTACGTCAAAAGACGTAAAAACTAGTAGTAGTAATTAAATATAACACTATTGAATTATCACTAAATGTCTTTCCGCATCTAATTGAGGAATAGTCAATTTAATATTTTGTTTAAGCATAAAACCATCCGGAATGGTGTCGATCTCACTGCCTTTAAGCGCATAAAAAGCACCATGTTCATTAGGTAAATGTTTACACCAATTAAGCATATCTTGCAGGGAAGCAAAAGCACGACTAATCACACCGTCAAACTTTTTATCGCAATATTGTTCAATTCGACTTTGTACTGGATGTATATTAGTTAACTTTAATTCAAATTGAACTTGTTTTAAAAAACGAATTCGTTTACCTAAACTGTCAACGAGATCAAATTGTTTTTCAGGGTTGATAATTGCTAATGGAATGCCAGGTAAACCTGGCCCTGTTCCAACATCAATAAACGTTTTACCTTCTAAATAAGGCGATACAACAAGACTATCCATAATATGCTTAACTAACATTTCGTTAGGATCTCGCACGGCAGTTAAATTGTAAGCTTTATTCCACTTATGTAACATTTCAACATAATTAATTAACAGATCTATTTGCTGATCAGAGATCAAAAGATCGGTTTGATCAATTAGATTAGTGAGTTTCTTTTTTAACATAATTTTTCTTTTTTAAGTAAACCAGTAACATTGAAATAGCAGCAGGCGTAATACCCGAAATACGTGAAGCTTGCCCAATAGAAACAGGTTTATGTTGTTTTAATTTAGCCACCACTTCATTAGATAACCCTGATATTTCTGCATAATCAATATGCGCAGGAATCAATGTTTGTTCATTACGTTTTTGACGCTCTATTTCTTCAATTTGTAGTTTGATATAACCATCATACTTGACTTGAATTTCAACTTGTTCAGCCGCTTGCGGATCGCTTAACCCTGGCGCAAACAGTGATAGTTTTTTTAACGTTTGATAATTCATTTCAGGGCGTTTTAGTAGCTCTTCGCCATTGGCTTCTTTGGTTAAATTAGCACTTAAGACCGCATTCACTTCATCAATGGTTTCGATGTGAGGGTGAACCCAAATATCACGCAGACGTGCCCTTTCTTGTTCCACTGCTTCAAATTTTTCATTAAATTTTTGCCAACGGTAATCATCAACCATCCCTAATTTACGTCCGATTTCAGTTAAGCGAATATCGGCATTATCTTCACGTAACATCAAGCGATATTCGGCACGAGATGTAAACATGCGGTAAGGTTCGTTTGTGCCTAATGTACAAAGATCATCAACCAAAACGCCCAAATAAGCTTGATCACGTGTTGGATACCATTGATCTTGATCATATACAAATCTTGCTGCATTTAACCCAGCTAGCATTCCTTGGGCCGCGGCTTCTTCATAACCTGTTGTGCCGTTGATTTGACCGGCTAAAAATAGCCCTTTGATCACTTTACTTTCTAACGTTGGTTTAAGATCTCTTGGATCAAAATAATCATATTCGATCGCATAACCCGGTCTTACAATATTCGCATTTTCAAGCCCTTTCATACTACGTACAAATGCAAGTTGGGTATCAAAAGGTAGACTTGTTGAGATCCCATTTGGATAGATTTCATTACTATCTAATCCTTCTGGTTCCAAATAGATCTGATGGGAATTACGATCAGCAAAACGCATGATCTTATCCTCAATGGAAGGGCAGTATCTTGGTCCGACACCTTCAATAACCCCTGTGTACATAGGACTGCGATCTAAACTGTTACGAATGATCTCGTGTGTGGTTTCGTTAGTACTTGTTATATAACATGGGATCTGCCTTGGATGTTCACTAGCCTGACCTAAAAATGAGAATACCGGAACGGGATCATCGCCATATTGTGTACCAAGTTTTGAAAAATCGATGGTTCTTGCATCAATACGAGGTGGTGTACCTGTTTTTAAACGACCCATTCTAAATGGATATTGATGCAATGATTTTGATAAACCAATTGATGCTGGATCGCCGGTTCTTCCCCCGCTGTAATTGTCTAAACCTATGTGGATCTTTCCATCTAAAAAGGTGCCTGTTGTTAATACTACGGCTTTCGCTCTGAAAGATACGCCCATTTGAGTTTTTACACCTGTGATCTGATCGTTTTCGATGATCACATCTTCAACTGATTGTTGAAATAGCATTAAATTAGGTTGGTTTTCAAGTGTTGTTCGGATCACTTTTCGATAAAGCGATCGATCTGCCTGAGCGCGAGTAGCTCGCACAGCAGGTCCTTTACTACTATTTAAGATCCTAAACTGGATCCCTGCTAGATCAATAGCGTGTGCCATGAGTCCGCCCATTGCATCGATCTCTTTTACTAGATGCCCTTTACCAATACCACCAATTGCAGGGTTACAAGACATTTGACCTAACGTATTGATATTATGGGTTAATAGTAGTGTTTTTCTGCCCATTCTAGCTGATGCCATTGCTGCTTCTGTTCCTGCATGGCCGCCACCAACAATAATGACATCAAAAAGATCTGGATAAAACATAAAAGCCTCGTTGTTTTTATTTATATACTGATGATCGTCGTTTTGGATCAGGTGATTTGGGTTTATTTAGCGTTAGGAATTGTACTCATCTTTTTGATTACGTCAAATGATCTATTTTGATCGCTATTTAAATTAAATAAGATCTTTTATTTGATCTTTTTATTTTTATTGTTATTAGTTTAGATGACTTCTGTTGATAACTTAGTTTTGCCATTATTATTTAGGATCTTAGTTGTGATCTAATGCTGTTAATTGATCGGATCTTTTTGGATTTAGACTTGTTTATAACTATTGTATTTATCCACAATTGTTTTTGTCTTTAAGGTTATTAATCCGATTATAACAGCTTATTAGCCGTATTTATCACAAAGTTATCCACAAAAAATAAGTTTGTTTGCTTAAATTTTGATATATTAGTGATGATGTTTTAAACACTGCTATTTGATCTGTATTGCTCAATTTAACTTATTAAGTAAGATGGTTATTGTGCTTGATTTGTTTTATACAAAAGTGATTGATTTTTGTGGTAGCAAATTTATACTTATCATGAAATTATTTTTATTGTGAGGTTATTTTATTACTCTTTCACAGTTACCTTTACCTTTTTCTTTATCTAATAGTGAAACTTTTGATAGTTTTTATGTGGGCGATAATCAATTATTGTTCGATTCGTTACAAGCTTTATTTGATAAGCCAGGTTTCAATGTTTTTTATATGTGGTCGGCAAGTGCTTCTGGTCGGACTCATTTGTTGCATGCTTCAAATCAAAATAAGTTAGCCAGTTATATTCCTTTAAAGCAGTATTACCATCTTGTTCCCGAAATTTTACAAGGCTTGGATAATTATGATTTAGTGTGTTTAGATGATATTGATGCTATAGCAGGTCACAGAGATTGGGAAGAGGCTATTTTCGATTTATTTAATCGTTTAACTGAGAAAAATGTAAGTAAGTTATTAATTACAGCTAATGCACCGCCTAAACAGATTTGTTTTACTTTACCTGATTTGGTTTCTCGATTATCTTGGGGACAAGTTTATCAATTAAAAGAATTGAGTGATGATGATAAGCTTAAAGCTTTACAATTAAGAGCTAAATTAAGTGGTTTTGAATTATCAACCGAAGTTGGATTGTTTTTATTAAAACGTGTTAATCGTGATATGCGTACACTGTTTTCTTTATTAGAAAAGTTTGAAGTTGCAACGCTTGCTCAACAACGTAAGTTAACTATTCCTTTTATTAAATATATTTTGGATTTGTAGTATGAGTAAAAAGCCTGAAGCTATCGTTTTTTTTGATTTAGACGGAACACTATTTAATAGTCAAATTGAAGTTTTACCCAGTTCTTATCAAGCTATAAATAAGCTTAAACAAAATAATATTATTCCCATGTTGGCGACGGGACGAACGCCTTGTGAAGTCGTTGACTTGATGCATAAAACACAAATCGATTCAATTGTTGGAATGAATGGTCAAGTGGTACTTTATCAAGGTGAAACGGTCTTTACGAATAATATTGATAAAGATGTGATAGCTAGAATTTATCAATTTTCCAAACAACAAATGGATATACCTCTATCTTTTTATAATTATGAAATTATGCGTGTTTCGCAAGATAGTCAACCTGCTAAAGTATTTTATCATTATTTAAAACAACCCGTTCCTCCCGTTGATGATCAGATCTATTTAAATCAACCTATTCAAATGTTATTGCTGTTATGTGAATCAGGCGAAGAACATTATCGTGATCTATTTCCTGAATTGACCTTTATTCGTAATACCCCCTATTGTGTTGATGTTTTTAATCACGGTGGTTCTAAAGGAAATGGCATAACTCAGTTATTACAGCGAAAAGGGTTCACCGATGTACCAACTTATGCATTTGGTGATGGAATGAATGATTTCGAGATGTTCTTAACGGTTGATCATCCAATCGCCATGGCTAATGCCGTTGATGGGCTAAAAGCACATGCTGAATTTATCACTGATGATAATAATAATGATGGAATCGCTAAAGCTTTACAGAAATTTGGTTTGATTTAATTTTATTAAAAATAAAAATAATTTAATTTATCTATAATGATATTTAGATCAATATCTTTTTACTAAAGCAGTTATTATAATCATAACTAGCGGGTTATTTTACTCGTGCTCTCATTTTTGGTGTTGTGTCTTGTTTAATCTATCTGATTTTATGAATTACTTGAGTGTGAATTGATTTGTCTAGTTTTATGCAGTAAGTAAACAAGAGACTTAATGATGCTATCTCACCTATAGGGTTAAGAAAAGTATGACTTGTTTGGTTAATGATTAAAATAACAAAAATTTAGTCAATAGCATTGAATTTAGCCAATACACACCTAAAACTATAATCAGTAAAGATGCTTTTTTCGCTAAGCTTGACGAGGTTAAACGCCTAATGGGAAAGATGATGAGGAGTCAGAGCTTAGTTTAAGGTGTTTTGCTGTATCTATTTATGATCGTTTAAGTAACATTCTTGCCGCGTTAAGTTTATTAACGTCTATTTTTAGGTGTAATACGGGTGAAGATGGAGCTAATTAATTAGCGAAATTAGTCAATCAATAGCTAAAAATATCAGCATTAATTAGTTACAATAAATTAACAAAATTTGATGATTAATTATTTAAATTATTGATATATCACCCCTAAGCATACTGCTTGGCTTGCTCCTGTCACTTCAGGAATGTTGGATGGAATATGATTGATTCGACAATAAGCAAGCCATGCAAATGCAATTGCTTCCATATCATCACCGTTTATTCCTTTGTCATTTGTGGTTAATACTGCCCAGTTAGGTAATAATGTCGATAATCTTTGCATAATCAGTGGGTTTTTAGCACCACCACCACATACCAATAATTCGCAAGGTAAATTGTTACTGATGGGTAATTTTTCAATTTCATGTTTAATAGATACTGCAGTTAATGCCACTAAGGTTGCTTGAACATCTTGTGCTTTTAAATTCATGCCTGTCAGTTTTTTATGTAACCACGGTAAGTTAAATAATTCGCGCCCAGTGCTTTTAGGTGCAGGTAATTTGAAATATGCTTCATCAAGTAACTTATTTAATAAGTTTTGTTGAATGTGACCTGTTTTTGCCCACATCGCATCTTTATCATAGCTTTGATTAAGATTTTCATTTATCCAGCCATCAAGTAACACATTACCCGGCCCCGTGTCGTATCCAATGACTGTTTGATTAGGAATTAAGACAGAAATATTACTAATGCCGCCAATATTTAATATGACTCGATTGATGTGTGGATCTTGTAGTACTGCTTTATGAAAAGCAGGTACTAGTGGAGCACCTTGTCCACCATAAGCCATGTCTTTACGGCGAAAATCGGCAATGGTGATAATGCCAGTTTTAGCGGCAATAATATTGGCATCACCAATTTGCATGGTAAAAGGATTATTACCTGTTGGTTGATGGTAAATTGTTTGCCCATGACAGCCAATCGCTTTAATTTGATTTTTATTGATATGATTGTTTTGTAAAAATTGATTGATACTATTAGCAAATAATAGTCCAAGTTGATGATCAAGCTGACCTAAATCTTGTAATGTTGTCTGTTTTGTGTCGCATAGTGTTAGTAATTGTTGTTTAATTGAATTTGGCATCGGATAACAATCACTGATAATGGATGTGACTTTTCCTGCTTTGATATCAACTAGCGCGATATCAATTCCATCCATACTTGTTCCAGACATTACGCCAATATATAAATTTTGCATAACACTATCCTTGCCTAATAATTTGTCCTGTTTTGATATCTCTAATTTCAGAGGGCTGTGAGCGTTGCCCTGTTTCACCTTGTAAAATAGGCAATGTGTCACCAAATTGTTTAGTTACTTCAATTACGGTTCGACAAGGTTCATGACCAGAACGATTGGCACTGGTTGAGACTAATGGTTTTCCAAATAGATCGCAAAGTTGGCAAACTAAGGGATGATTTGTTACTCTTACTGCAATTGAATTATATTGCCCCGTTAAAAAATAAGGCGTGGTTTTATTTTTGGGCATAAGCCAAGTAATAGGACCTGGCCAACTAGCAATTGCTTTTTGTTGTTGCTCTATTGTTAACGCTGCTTCATCTATATAAGGGATAAGTTGTTTAAAATGGCTAGCAATCAAAATCAACCCTTTATCAATTGATCGTTGCTTTAGTTGTAATAGTGTCATTACTGCCGATTGACAATCAGGATCACAACCTAATCCAAAAACAGCTTCGGTTGGATAGGCAATGACTTCCCCTTTTTTTAATCGAGCACTTGCTTGTGATAAAGTTAATAAATTGGTCATTAATATCAGCTATTCATTAAAACACAGTTGAATTTATATTAAACTGCAAGATTTAGATTTGCAAATGTGCCAATTTTGTTTTGATACGTGGTTATTTAAGAATAATGAATTCTTTTAATGATATTAAAAGATTATTCCCAATTTATTTGTGGATAATACTTAGCAGTCAATTCAACTACTTGTTGCATAGTGATGATTTCAAGCCTTACATCGATGAATTGACTAATGCCACGAGCAATAATATCGTTGTCAAGTACATAACAATGCGTGGTTTTTTGTAAAATATCATTCAGTAAGGGATTATTTTGACAAGCAATCATAACGCCATTTTGCCAAAAAAGTACGGCATCTTGCGTAGATATGAGTGTTGTATCAATATTTGCTGAGTGATGAGTTGAAATTGTATGTAACATTTTTCCACTTTTTACTAAAATATCTATTTTACTTTGAATTTTTAAGAAAAAAGCAAGTTAACCTTGCTTGGTACATCTTTAATGGTTATTAGTATATAATAAGGATCATTTATTGAGCAAAGAATTCGTTATGAAACCGATTATTTTAGCTAACGAGCAAGAAACAATTTTATTGGGTAAACAGCTTGCTGAGCAATGTTTAAATTATTTATCTAATCACAATAGTGCGATAGTTATCTACTTAATTGGCGATCTTGGTGCGGGTAAAACAACGTTTAGTCGAGGATTTTTACAACAACTTGGTCATAAAGGTAATGTTAAAAGTCCTACTTATACTTTAGTTGAACCTTATCATTTTAACGATTTTTCAGTTTATCATTTTGATTTATATCGATTAGCTGATCCTGAAGAATTAGAGTTTATGGGCATACGCGAATATTTCTCTTCTCGATCAATTTGTTTAATTGAGTGGCCAAAGCAAGCACAAGGCATATTACCCATTGCCGATATTGAAATCCATTTGTCTTATTTAGCGCTTGAACGCAGTGTTTGTTTACAAGCAAATACCAAAATAGGTCAGTCAATTATTAATTTATTACATTAACAATTAGCGAAAATACTGATGAAAAAATTAATGGCTTTTTTTATGCTTTTGCTACTTTGTAGCTCAGCTAATGCCGCTAAAGTGATTATAGCTGTTGATGCTGGGCATGGCGGTAAAGATTCTGGTGCAATAGGTAAACATAATCTTTATGAAAAAACAGTGACTTTTTCTATTGCTAAAAAGCTTACCAATTTATTAAATAATGATCCTAATTTTAAAGGGGTTTTAACACGCAGTAGTGATAATTTTATTTCGGTATCGCAGCGTTCAGATATCGCGCGTAAAAACAAAGCTAATTTACTTGTGTCAATTCATGCTGATGCAGCGCCAAATCGAAGTGCTTCTGGCGCATCCGTTTGGGTATTGTCAACTAAACGTGCGGATACTGAACTGGGGCGTTGGCTAGAACAAGATGAAAAACAGTCTCAGCTATTAGGCGGAGCTGGTGATGCGCTTAGTGATGACCATAATCGTCATTTAAGCCAGGCGGTATTAGATCTACAATTTTCCTATTCTCAGCGTGTAGGATATGAATTAGCAACACAAGTTATTAAAGAGATGAGTGGATCAATCAAACTGCATAAACGTAAACCTGAACATGCTAGTTTAGGTGTATTACGGTCTCCGGATATTCCTTCTATTTTGGTTGAGGTTGGCTTTATATCTAATGAAACAGAGGAAAGTTTACTTGCTAGTAATACTCACCAAGATAAGATTGCAAGAGCAATTTATCAGGGTATAAAAAATTATGTAAAACAAAATCCTAAATTTGGAGAACGGCACTAATGGCAATACATATTCTATCACCACAATTGGCCAATCAAATTGCCGCTGGTGAGGTGGTAGAAAGGCCGGCATCTGTTATTAAAGAATTAGTCGAAAATAGTCTTGATGCAGGTAGTACGCAAATTGATATTGATCTCGAACAAGGTGGTTGTAAGTTAATCCGTGTTCGTGATAATGGTTTTGGTATTGCTAAAGAGGAATTAGCATTAGCTTTAGCCCGTCATGCCACCAGTAAAATTAGTACGCTAGATGATTTAGATTCAATTATTAGCCTTGGATTTCGTGGTGAGGCGCTGGCGAGTATCAGTTCAGTATCTCGATTGACGTTAACTTCCCGCACCGCCCAGCAATCCGAAGCTTGGCAAGTTTATGCTGAAGGTCGCGATATGAAACCGGTTATTAAACCTGCGGCTCATCCCGTGGGATCAACGGTTGAAGTCTTGGATTTATTTTATAATACACCCGCGCGTCGTCGTTTTTTGAAAACCGACAAAACCGAATTTATGCATATTGAAGAGTTTGTTCGTAGAATTGCTTTAGCGCGCCCTGATGTCTCTTTTAATTTGCAACATAATGGTAAACTGGTTAAACAATACCGATCATCCTCGCTTGAAAAAAGGGTCGAATTAGTTTGTGGTCGAGAGTTTATGCAAAAAGCAGTTAAACTCGATTGGCAGCATGATGATTTACTTATTCAAGGATGGGTTGCTAGTAACGATGTTAGTGATCTGCAATATTTTTATGTTAATGGTCGTGTTATTAAGGATAAATTACTCAATCATGCTTTGCGTCAAGCTTATATTAGTCAAACTCATGAGCAGCAAAGTTATGTTGTCTTTTTACAACTTGATCCAAAACAGGTTGATGTTAATGTACATCCTGCTAAACATGAAGTTCGTTTTCATGAAGCACGTTTAGTTCATGATTTTGTTTATCAAGCTATTATGATGGCATTGGAATCCCATTTGTCTATTACGACTCAAGCGCCAGTCATTACCCCTAATCGCCAAGCTGCGGGGGGGAATATTTTTAATCAATTGGCTCAACCTAAAAATTATCAAGCTAACAGTCAACCAACAAAAAAATCGGGTAATTTTGCTAGAGAAAATACACTATATGGTCAGCTTGTTGATGTTGCTAAATCGGGTGAAACTAAACCGGAGCCAGCAAGATTATCTCACCAAGAAGATCAAATGACTGAGGGGCAAAAAGCGGTGATTGATGCGTTGTTTCCACAGCGAAGTACATCTTTACACTCCTTACAACAGCAGCTTGATAGTTCATCATTAGTACAATTTGGTCGCGTGTTAACGGTTATTCAACCAGATATAGCATTGCTTGAAAAGTTTGAAGATAATCAGCAAAAATTTATGTTGATGAAATTGCCTGTTGCTCAACAAAAATTTTCGGCAATTAAATTATTATCTCAAGATTCTGAAAAATTATTGATTCCATTGACCATTTTAATCAATCATAAAGAACAACAAGCATTAACCAATTATCAACCTCAACTTAATTTTTTAGGATTTGATTTTTATATCGACAAAGCAAAACTACATTTGCAAAGCGTACCTAAAATGCTTAGAACGATGAATTGGCAGCAAATATTACCTGCTTTATTAGCGTTTATTTCATCGTCAAAGGAAGATGCATTAGATCCGACCAAAATTGCAGATTGGCTAGCGAGTCAATGTGATAATACTCAAGCAGTAAGTTGGAGTGTGACCAAAGTGATCCAATTACTTGCACAGCTAGAGCAAATTGATAGCAATTTATTGCAACTAGAAACATTTATACATCCTATTGATCTTCAATCTTTTATAAAATCCATGTAACTATGAATAAAGCAAAAGTTATTTCATTAATGGGGCCAACGGCTTCAGGTAAAACCGCATTTGCAATGGCCCTTTATGAACGTTATCCAATTGATATTATAAGTGTCGATTCAGCGCTGATTTATCGCGATATGGATATTGGTACGGCCAAACCAACGAAACAAGAGCAGTTAAACTACCCACATAAATTAATTGATATATGTGATCCAGCAGAAAGTTACTCTGCCGCCAATTTTAGGCATGATGCTCTAATTGAAATTGAAAAAACGCTAAAAAAAGGGCGAATTCCATTGTTAGTTGGTGGAACAATGTTGTACTTTAAAGCGTTGCTTGAAGGGTTATCACCTTTACCTGTAGCTAACAGTGAAATTCGGCAACAAATAGAAGAAAAGGCCAATAAATTTGGTTGGCAAGTGATTCATGAAGAATTAAAAAAAGTTGATCCTGTTTCTGCTCAAAGAATTCATCCAAACGATCCACAGCGTCTTAATCGTGCTTTAGAAGTGTATTTAATTTCGGGTAAGAGTTTAACCGAACTTACCCAAGAAAGTGGTGAAGCATTACCTTACGATGTGATGCAGTTTGCCATTATGCCTTCAGATCGCGCGCAGTTACATCAGCGTATTGAACAACGTTTTTTACAGATGCTCGATCAAGGATTTGAAAACGAAGTGAAAGCGCTAAAATTACGACCTGACTTGCATTTAAATTTACCTTCGATGCGTTGTGTTGGCTATCGGCAAATGTGGGAGTATTTAGAGGGTCAAAGTAGTTATGATGAAATGGTGTTTAAAGGTATTTGTGCAACACGTCAATTAGCAAAAAGGCAAATTACTTGGCTACGTGGTTGGAAACAACCTGTTACATGGTTAAATCCTGATAATATGGATAAGGTTTTCGATCAGCTTTTTTAGGTTTGAAAATATTTTTTACTTTTTATTACTTTACTTTTTACCTCGAAATTGTTTTTTCAAAATGTAAAAAAGTTTTAGGTTAACATAATATTTTAGTATTTTTTTTTGTTTGATTAGTGTAAATTTATTAAAATTTTAGTTATTTGTGCATAAATTATTGTTGACCAGTTCAAGAGCTGAGTTTTTTATGTTATTTTGGTAAATAGACATAAGTACTTTATGTTTTAGTTAAATTAAATATTTTTAAAAAGTACGATTATATTATCTTCATATTATTATTTTCATCTTAAAGGATAAACTCATGTCAAAAGGGCAGTCATTACAAGATCCTTATTTAAATTTGCTTCGTCGCGAGCATATTCCTGTATCCATTTATTTAGTTAACGGTATTAAATTACAAGGGCAAATTGAGTCATTTGATCAGTTTGTTATTTTATTAAAAAATACTGTAAGCCAAATGGTATATAAACATGCCATCTCAACAGTTGTACCATCAAGATCTATCTCTGGATTGGTGACTCAACCTGAAGAGGAAAGCGAAAGCTGATTAATTCAGTGGAGAATCTGATTGTTTGAGCGATATAAAGGCGGGGAATCTGCCTTATTAGTCCATGTATTCTTCCCTCAAGAAAGCGATATCGAGGATCTGAAAGAGTTTGAAGTACTTGTTTCTTCTGCTCAAATTGAGATTCTCGATATTGTGACAACCTCAAGAAAAGCACCACAAGCTAAATATTTTATTGGTGAAGGGAAAGCCCTTGAAATTGCCGAAAAAGTTAAAGCGCTTGACGCATCAGTTATCTTAGTTAATCACACCTTAACTCCTACCCAAGAACGAAACCTAGAAAAATTATGTGAATGCCGTGTCGTTGATCGAACTGGGCTTATTTTAGATATTTTTGCACAACGTGCTAGAACTCATGAAGGTAAGTTACAAGTAGAATTAGCGCAGTTGCAGTATTTATCAACGCGTTTAGTTCGAGGCTGGACACACTTAGAACGACAAAAAGGTGGAATTGGTTTAAGAGGGCCGGGCGAAACTCAGTTAGAAACCGATAGACGTTTAATTCGTCATCGTATTCAATTGATATTATCTAGGCTTGCTAAAGTTGAAAAACAGCGCAATCAAAATCGACAATCAAGAAATAAAGCCGATCTACCTACTGTCTCGTTAGTTGGTTATACTAATGCTGGTAAATCAACACTATTTAATTCATTAACGCATGCCGATGTTTATGCTGCCGATCAATTGTTTGCAACGCTTGATCCGACTTTAAGACGCATTAATGTTGAAGATGTTGGCGAAGTCGTATTAGCCGATACAGTCGGATTTATTCGTCATTTACCTCATGACCTTATTGCTGCTTTTAAAGCAACATTACTCGAAACCCAAGAGGCCGCACTTTTATTACATGTGATTGATGCATCCGATCCAAACCTATTAGATAATATACATGCTGTAGAAGAGGTTCTATTAGAAATAGATGCCCACGATATTCCAACATTGATGGTAATGAATAAAATAGATTTAATGGAAGGTAAACAGCCTTGTATTGATCGTGACGAAAATGGTATGCCTATTCGTGTTTGGATTTCTGCTCAAAATGGTTTAGGATTAGATCTACTATTTACTGCATTAAAAGAAAGACTTGCTAGACAGATCCAAATTTGTCAATTAAGCTTACCTGTTCATTTAGTCAGGCTAAGAAGCCGTTTTTATCAGCTAAATGCAGTAGAACATGAAATTATAAATGAAGATGGTAGCTTTCAACTTGATGTGAGAATGCCGTCAATTGAATGGAATCGCCTCTGTAAACAAGAGCCAGATCTGTTATACTTAATTAATACGCAAAATAACAACTAATTGTTAAATGGAGCATATAAAATATGGCGTGGAATCAGCCCGGAAATAACGGACAAGATAACGATCCATGGGGAAATAATAATAAAAAACCTTCTAATTCATCCGGTGGTTTTTTAGATAAAATTAAAGACCTATTAAAAAAAGGTAATTCAAGCAGTAATAATGGGGGTTCATCAAAAATTAAATTATCGATGAATAGCTCAAAAATTGTTATTGCAGTCATTGTTGTGCTTATTCTGATTTGGGGAATAAGTGGTTTTTATACTATCAACCAAAGTCAACGAGGTGTGATTACCCGTTTTGGACAGGTTCAACCAGAAATTATTCAACCAGGTTTGAATTGGAAACCTACCTTAATCGACAAAGTTTATGTCGTTGATACCCAAGGTACACGAAATTTTAATGTGCAAGGGTTCATTGTTACAACAGGTGAAAATTTAGTTTTTGTTGAAATGAATGTTCAGTATCGTATCAGCAATCCATTAAAATATTTATTTAATGTAACCAATGTTGAGGATAGTCTTCGTCAAGCTGCTGATAGTGCTTTAAGAACAGCGGTTGGAAGTTCTAATATCGATGCGATTATTTCCGATGGACGAGCTGCGCTTGAAAGCAGTACTAAAGATGAATTAGTTAATGTAATTACGCATTACGATATGGGGATTAACATTGTTGATTTGAACTTCCAAGTTGCTCGACCACCAGATGAAGTGCAAGATGCTTACGATGATGCTATTCGTGCTCAAGGTGATAGCGAACGTGAAATTAAACAAGCTGAAGCAGATAAAGTTCAGTTAGTGCAACAAGCAGAAGGTAAATCTGCAAGAATTTTAGCTGATGCTGATGCGTATAAAGTTCGTGTAGAACTTGAAGCGGCTGGTGATGTTGCACGTTTTGAAAAAATATTACCTCAATATAAGGCTGCCCCTCAAATCACTAAAGAGCGTTTATATATTGAAACAATGGAAAAAATATTAAGTAAAACTAATAAAGTTGTTGTGAATGATAAAAGTGGTAATTTAATGGTGTTACCGTTGGAGCAGTTATTAAAAAATAACAGCGAAAAAATGGCTACACCAACTACGTTGCCAAATCAAAACAGTGATTACAATTTTAATATGCCAAGCTCTTCTGATGCGATAAAAAGTGCACCTCAACCAACTAAAGAGTCACAAAATGGTGCTACAACCCGTAATAATAGTTCTACCAGCAACACTACGCGGACTATGGGACGATAAGGAGAAAAATGAATATGCGTAAATTATTGATTCCTATAGTTTTGATTTTAATCGGTGTGTTTTTTTCAAGTGTTTATGTTATTGAGGAAGGCACCCGTGGTGTTGTTTTAAGATTTAATAAAATAATTGGATTATCTGAACCTGGATTACATTTTAAAATTCCAGGTATTGATAGTGTTAAAGTTATTGATGCTAAAATACAAACCACCAATAGTTCTAATAACAGTAAAGAACAACGTTTTTTCAATGTTCAAAAGAAAGAGTTGATAGTTGATTATTTTGTTCAATGGAAAATTGTTGATTTCAATCGTTATTATGAAACAGTTGCCGGTGGTAATAATGTTGAAGACTTACTACTTGCTCGTCTTAATGGTCGTTTAAGAGCGGAAATTGGTAAACTGAGTAATAAGGACATTATTAATGACTCGAATGCGGATACTAAATCGCGTAATTCTTTAATGATTCGAGTAAAAGATGCTTTAAATGGTACACATCAAGATTCTGTTGATAACGCACCAATAGATAAATTAGTTGCAGATACAGAAAAAGATCCCGAAAGTAGTAAAACGAGTCTACGCGCTTTTGGTGTTGAAGTCGTTGATGTACGTATTAAACAGATTAATTTCCCTGCTGAAGTTTCAGGTTCTATCTATGCCAGAATGCGAGCAGAACGAGAAGTCATTGCCCGCGATAAACGTTTTGAAGGCGTAAGAAAAGCGGAAGAAACAAGAGCGGCAGCGACACTTGAGGCAACAAAAATATTATCTGAAGCTGAACGACAATCACGAATTATTCGTGGTGAAGGTGATGCTAATGCAGCTAAACTTTATGCTGATGCCTTTGGTAAAGATATGGAATTTTTTAGCTTCATTCGAAGTTTAAAAGCTTATGAACAAAGTTTTATTGGTAATGACGTTATGGTTATTAGCCCAGATAGTGAATTTTTCCAATACATGAAACTAAAATCGAATAAATAACAGAATGAGTAATAGTCTATGAGTAATAATGTTGTTGTGCTAGGTACGCAATGGGGTGATGAAGGCAAAGGTAAAGTTGTTGATTTACTCACAGAAAAAGCAAAATATGTTGTTCGTTATCAAGGTGGACATAATGCTGGCCATACGTTAGTGATCAATGGCGAAAAAACAGTATTACATCTTATCCCATCAGGTATTCTTCGTCATGATGTTATAAGTATCATTGCGAATGGTGTAGTACTTTGCCCTGATGCGCTAATGAAAGAGATGAAAGCGTTAGAAGATAAAGGTATTCCCGTTAAAGACAGATTACTGATATCTGAATCTTGCCCTTTAATTCTACCTTACCATATTGCATTAGACCAAGCCCGTGAAAAAGCACGTGGTAGTAAAGCGATAGGCACCACAGGTCGAGGTATTGGCCCTGCATATGAAGATAAAGTCGCTCGTCGTGGACTTCGAGTTGGTGATTTACGTGATCGCCAAGCTTTTGCTGAAAAACTAAAAGAAGTAATGGAATATCATAACTTCCAATTAGTCAATTACTACAAAGCTCAAGCGGTTGATTATCAAAAAGTCCTTGATGACACATTAGCGATTGCAGATATTTTAGTGGCTATGATTGCAGATATTCCGACGCTATTAGAAGACGCTCGGAAGAAAGGCGAAAGAATCATGTTTGAAGGTGCACAAGGTACATTACTTGATATTGATCATGGTACTTATCCTTTTGTTACCTCTTCAAATACTACTGCTGGCGGCGTAGCGACAGGATCAGGTTTTGGTCCACGTTATGTTGGCTATGTGCTAGGTATTGTTAAGGCTTACTCTACTCGTGTCGGTGCAGGACCATTTCCAACAGAACTCTTTGATGATGTGGGTGAATATCTTTGCAAACAAGGTAATGAATTTGGTGCAACAACGGGTCGCCGTCGTCGTACTGGATGGCTAGATGCGGTTGCTGTTCGTAAAGCCGTACAACTAAATTCAGTTTCTGGTTTTTGTTTAACTAAACTTGATGTGTTAGACGGCCTTAAAGAAGTTAAAATCTGTGTTGGTTATCAATTACCTAATGGTGATGTGATTAACAATGCACCGGCTGCTGCTGAAGATTGGAGTTTAGTCAAACCTGTATATGAGTCTATGCCAGGATGGAGCGAATCAACGTTTGGTATTAAAAGTTATGATGCGTTACCACAAGCAGCAAAAAATTATATTAAACGGATAGAAGAGTTAACTGAAACCCCAATTGATATTATTTCAACAGGTCCAGATCGTAGTGAAACCATGATTCTACGTGATCCTTATCAAGCATAATAATTAGAAAATCGGGATATTGTTCCCGATTTTTTATTTTTAGGATATTAAAATTAAAAGTAGTTAACTGAGTATGAGGACATTATGGCTACAATAGGAACGCCGTTATCACCCACTTCAACTAAAGTTATGCTTTGTGGTGCAGGTGAATTAGCGAAAGAAGTCGTGATAGAGCTACAACGGTTTGGTTGTGAAGTTATTGCTGTTGATCGCTACGCTAATGCACCAGCAATGCAAGTTGCACATCGTTATCATGTAATCAATATGTTAGATGGTCAAGCTTTAAGAAAAGTTATCGAAGCTGAAAAACCTGATTATATCGTTCCAGAAATAGAAGCAATTGCAACTGACACTTTAGTCGAATTAGAGCAGCAAGGCTTTACAGTTATTCCTACAGCAAAAGCAACACAACTAACGATGAATCGAGAAGGTATTCGTCGGCTAGCCGCTGAAGAGCTAAAACTACCAACTTCACCTTACCGATTTGCTATAAATGAACATGAATTTAAAAAAGCGGTTGAAGAGATAGGTTTTCCTTGTTTTGTTAAACCCGTTATGAGTTCTTCAGGAAAAGGACAATCACTGATACGTAATCATCAGGACATTGAATTAGCATGGACATATGCACAAGCAGGCGGGCGAGCTGGTGGGGGTAAGGTTATTATCGAAGGTTTGGTGGATTTTGATTATGAAATTACTTTATTAACTGTTCGACATATTCATGGTGTTTCATTTTGTCAACCAATTGGTCATCGACAAGAAAAAGGTGATTATCGAGAATCTTGGCAACCTCAAGCGATGTCTGATAATGCACTAAAGTTAGCAAAGGAAATTGCAACTAAAGTAACTGATGCATTAGGCGGACGCGGTTTATTTGGTGTCGAATTATTTATTAAAGGTGATCAGGTTTGGTTTAGTGAAGTTTCACCACGTCCACATGATACCGGTATGGTGACGTTAATATCACAAAATCTTTCTGAATTTGCGCTGCATGCTCGCGCAATACTTGGTTTACCTATTCCTGTTATTGAACAATATGGCCCGAGTGCATCTGCTGTTTTATTAGTAGAAGGAGATTCTAAACAAGTTACCTTTGCTAATTTAGATAAAGCATTAAGTCAGCCACAAACAGATTTACGTTTATTCGGTAAGCCAGAAGTAAAAGCAACGCGCAGAATGGGTGTTGCGCTTGCTAGAGCACTAACGGTTGAGGAAGCGATTAGTAAAGCGAAGAATGCAGTAAAACAAATCACGATAAGCTTATAAAGTTACGTTTAGCTTAAAAAGCAATCACTCGATAAGAAAAATTTGAAATTTATAAAATTGGGGGTTGACGTAGGCAAATGAAGTGAGTAACATACGCAACCCTTGAGACAGCAAACTGAAACAACAAAATGTTTGGTTAAATTTAACGCTGTCAGCTCTTTAAAAAGAAGAAACAGACAATCTGTGTGGGCACTTGCGAGACGAAAAAATTAAAAGTCTA